>PLXG01000504.1 GCA_003153195.1 Myxococcales bacterium | reverse complement strand
GCCCTCCATCACCGGCTTCGACGCCTCGGGCCCGATGTCTCCCAGTCCCAAGACCGCGGTACCATTCGTGATCACTCCGACCAAGTTGGCGCGGGCGGTGTAGTCGTAGACGGTCTCTGGATGCCTGGCGATCTCCAGACAGGGCTCGGCCACACCGGGCGAATAGGCCAGCGACAGGTCGCGCTGCGTGAGAAGCGGCTTGGTGGGAACTACTTCTATTTTGCCGCGGCGTTCTTTCGAGTGATACTCGAGTGCGTCCTGCTTCCGAATCATTTTCGAATCTCTCCTGGAAGGGTGAGGATCATTTCGTACACGCCCACAAGAATCAAGGCCGCAGTTTTGGGTGTGCTAGCGGGCATGATCTTGTCTGCCATGCCGGCGCTCGCTGCGCCGCCGACGCGCCTGGTCTACGTTCGCGGTCCAGGCACTGAAGCGTGTCCCGAAGAATCGGCGTTGCGAGAAGCGGTGACCACTAGACTTGGCGCCGATCCGTTCGTGAGCGAATCGGCCGAGCTGGTGGTTCGCACCACCCTGTCGATGCAAAAAAATCGCGTACTCGCCGACATCTCACTGTACGACGGCAAAGGCCAACTGCGCGGCGAGCGACGGCTGCTCGAGCACGACTGCACCGAGCTCATCTCGGCGATGGCGCTGGCGATCAGTATGGCACTCGATCCTGACCTGGTGCTGAAGATTGGCTCTTCCAGAACCAAGGTGGGCGCTGACACGCAGAAGAGCGATCAGCCCGACGAAGAGTCCGAGACCGAAAAGATAAAGGCGGCCAAGGCGAGAGCGGAGGCGGCAGAAAAGCAGGAAGAGCTCGACGAGGAAGATGCCGCGGCCACCAAGCGCAAACCGCCAGCGGAACCGAAACCGGTGGCGCTGCAGTTTCCGCAAAATGCCAGCGGAAGGCTCGCGCGCCGCTTCGGCGTGGGGGCGCTACTTTCCATTGGGTCTGAGCCGACCGTCGGCGGCCTCGGGTTCACGCTGCAGGCAGGATTTGGCCGACGCATTTGGTCGGTCAACTTCGAAGCGCGCGGAGATGTCCCCTTCGCGAGCACCTCCCCGCAGGGTGGAACGGTGTCCGCCACGGTCGTCTATGGTTCGGTCGTTCCGTGCGTCCACATTCGCTTTTTTGCCGTTTGCGGGGTGGCCGGGGTTGGGGTCGAAATCGGCTACGGTCACGGCTTTCAAATTCCTCAGACCGCGGTTTCCCCCTATGTAGTCGCGGGTATACGCGGTACGTTCGAGTTTCCACTCAGCAGCCGGTTTGGCATTTTGGTCTCGCCCGAATTCCTCTGGGCGATCCTGCGAACTAGCCTAACACTTGGAAATGGCGATAATAATTTAGTATTTGCGATGCCTCCCGTCGCCGGCGCTATCCATCTTGTCGGCGCAGTGTATTTTTAAGTGACGGATTGGGGCCTTTGTCCCAATCCTATGGAGGATGGCAGCCGTGCTCACAGCGGTCCCGATGGCGACCCCCGACTTTCGGGCGGTGTACGAATCGGAGTTTCGCTACGTGTGGAACACGCTTCGGCGGTTGGGCACACGCGACCGCGATCTGGAGGACCTGTGTCACGAGGTCTTCATCGTCTTTTATCGCACGCTGGACGAGTACGACGCTGCCCGTCCGCTCAAGCCTTGGCTGTTTGGAATTTCGTTTCGTGTCTGCTCCGACTACCGACGTCGCGCCGGATATCGGTTCGAAGTTCCAGTGGACGCGCACGACCCCGCCTGCCAACGCCCGCATGCGGACGAGCAGCTCGTCTCCGAAGAGCGGCGCAAGTTGGTGCTACGTGCGCTCGAAGCGCTCGAGATCGACCGGCGGGCGGTTTTCATCATGCACGACCTAGACGGGCACTCAATGCCGGAGATTGCCCAAGTGATTGACGCGCCGATCAATACTTTGTACTCACGCCTGCGGCTGGCGAGGGTACAATTTCAGGAAGTTGTTCGGCGCCTTCAGGGGAATAAACGATGAGCCTAACTCCCGATATTGAGGCGCTGCTCGAGGCCGAGCGGCGAGGAGAAGATCCGCCGAGCGGCGCGCAGGATCGCGTGCGCAACCGCGTGCTGGTTTCGGCGGGATTGATCGGCGCGACCACGGCGATGGGCGCCGCGGGCGCCAATGCTGCAACCACCGCCGGAACCGGTGCGACCGGCGCAGGCGCGGCGGGCGTGAGCGCCTCGGCGGGTTCGGCCGGAATCGCCAGCGGGATTGGGCTGGCACCGATGACCAGCGCGGTGGGCACGACGGTGAAGCTGGCACTCGCCGCCAAGTGGATCGCGGTGGTTGCGGTCTCGACCACGGTCGGCCTCGGTGCCGGCATCGGCATTCATCGCAAGCTGATGAATGATTCGGTGGCGACGACCGCCAATGCACATAAGAAGAGCGCGGTGAGATCGGGCGGGATGACCGCTCCGGTGTCGGCAGCTCCGCCTATCGCAGCTCCGACTGCAACTCCGGCGATCGCCCTGCCCATGACAGCTCCGCCGGCGGCTGTGCCGTCTCCGGCAGCACCCACGGCTTCGCACCAAGTACGACACGAATCGCGCGTGGCAAAGCCGGAGACCGAGAGCGACCTACGTGAAGAACGCGCGCTGCTCGACGAAGCGCGCGAAGCGCTGGCGCGACACGACGCCGAAGGCGCGCTGCTCGAGCTTTCGACGCACGGCAGTCGATTCCCGCATGGTCAGCTCGCTGAAGAGCGCGAGAGCCTGAGAATTCGCGCGCTGTTCGACGGCGGCGATCACGCCTCCGCCGCACGCCGTGCCCGCGCATTCCTCGAGCGCCATCCCAAGAGTCTGTTTGGCCCTTCGGTCGAGAGCATCGCCAAGCAGATTCGCTGACGAGCGAGGCGTGTGACACACTCCCAATTGGGAATGTTCAAAGCGACGGCATTATTAGCGACCCTGGTGATCGGCGGCTGTGAGCTGACGAGCTCCATCGGAAGTTGCGACGACATGAACCCACGCTGCAGCGTGCCCGATCTGCGCGTCGAACAGAAGGCGGGCATCATCACTAAATCGGAAGTTTACAACGGAGCAAAGCTCGATCCACAGCTGAAGACGCTTTCGGCCTGCCCCGACTACAACACCGATTCGGCACAGTCGCTCGAACCGAACGACTCCATCAGTACTGCGTCGGTACCAACCTTTTCGGTTCCGCCCGACCAATCCACGCCGACCCTGACGAACCTGGCGATCTGTCCAACCGGGAACAATCCGCTTACCGGCGCGCATGACATCGACTATTTCCGCGTCGACCTCTCTTCCTTTCCCGACGTAAAGTCTCTGGTCGCCAGCATCACCTATCAAGTCGCCTATGGGGATCTCGACGTGGCAATCTTGAATGCCTCCGGAGCTCAGCTCTCCGCGGACGGCACCGCCTCCGACAACGGTTGCACCACGGCAGTGGTGACCGCGACGACCTATTACGTGCTGGTGGCGGGCGCCGGGAACGTCGACGTCAACAATTACA
>PLXG01000273.1 GCA_003153195.1 Myxococcales bacterium | reverse complement strand
GGCTACCGCACCGACTGTGCCGTGGGTGGTAAGGCAGCGTTGGCGGCGCTCAAGCGAAAAGAGTTCGACGCGGTGATCAGCGATCTGCGAATGGATCAGGTCGACGGTCTCGACGTCCTCGCCGCATCGCAAGCCTCCGATGATTCTCGTCCAGTGATCATCATGACCGCCTACGGCACCATCGACGGCGCCATGGAAGCGATGAGACGCGGCGCGGCACACTATCTCACCAAGCCATTCAAGATGGAGGAGGCGGCCCTCGCGATCGACCGCGCGATGGCGGAGTGCCGGCTCAAACAGGAGAATGCGGCGCTACGTAGAGCGGTGAACGAATGCGCGGGATTTCGGCAGCTCATCGGCAAGAGCCCGATGATGACCAAGCTCTACGATCTGCTCGAGCGGGTCAGTCCGACTTCGTCCTCGGTCCTGATCACCGGCGAGTCCGGAACTGGAAAAGAGCTGGTGGCGCGAGCGCTGCATCGGGGCGGGCCGCGCGCGAACGCGCCGTTCATTGCCATCAACTGTGCCGCCATCACCGACACTCTTTTAGAATCGGAGCTCTTCGGTCATCAAAAAGGTGCATTCACCGGCGCCATCGAATCGAAGAAGGGCCTGTTCGTCGAGGCCGATGGTGGAACACTGTTTCTCGACGAAATCGGCGAGATTCCGATTCAGCTGCAGGCCAAACTTCTGCGCGCACTGGAAATCTCGTCGGTGCGTCCGGTGGGCGGAGCACAGGAGCGGAAAGTGGACGTGCGCATCATCGCCGCGTCCAACCGCGATCTGTCGCGGATGATCGAAGAAAAGCGATTTCGAGAAGATCTCTACTATCGATTGCAGGTGATTCCGATTCAGCTTCCACCGCTGCGCAATCGGCGCGAAGACATTCCGCTGCTCATCGAGCACTTCGTGAAGACCTTTTCGGATCTGAATCCGAGCCAACCACGACGGGAGATCTCCAGCGAAGTCCTGAAGCGGCTCATCGATCTGCCCTGGCCGGGTAACGTGCGCGAGCTCAAGAATGCCATCGAGCGGCTGCTGGTGCTTTCGCGGGGAAAACGTGTCGATCTACGCGACATGGCCGAGTCGATTGCCGAGCCGCTACCCGATTCGATGGTCGGCGTGGCGGCGCAGATCGTTCCGCTTCGCGTCATGAACAGGCGCTATATCGAATGGGTCATGAGCCAGACCGGCGGCAACAAAGTTCGCACCGCGCAACTGCTCGAGATCGACGCCTCCACCATCTATCGAATGCTGGCGCGCGACGATGCGCATGAGCCCGAAGAGACGAAACCCGACTCCAGCGACGGAAACGAGCAATAAGGTACTGGCACACCGACTCGAAAGATGAGATTGTCAGGCATGGGTGGGGACTTTGCTGCTGTGGTGAAATGTCAGACAGTTCTGGTTTCGATCTTCCTCATCGGTTGCGGCGGGTCGAATTCGACGGGCACCGCCGATCTGTCAGCTGAGGTCGACCTCGCCGCGGCCCAACCGAGCGATCTCTCGTCGAGCCCGAGCGATCTTTCCAGCACAACCGATCTGGCCAGCCCAGCCGATCTGGGTCCGCCCGATCTTTACGATCGCGATGCCGCCTGCGCGCAAGCCGACTTTACGTCTGACAACAACAACTGTGGCACCTGCGGAGCTGCCTGCGCCGCCGGCTACAACTGCGAAAGCTCGGTCTGCGTCCCCACCGACTGTTACGCGCTGCATCTGCAAAGTCCGTCGTCACCATCGGGACTTTATTCGATCGATCCCGACGGTCATGGTGGGTACGCGGCGTTCACCGCCTACTGCGACATGAGCTCGAGCGGCGGCGGCTGGACCCTGCTCATGAAAATCGACGGAACCAAAACCACCTTCAGCTACGCCGCCTCGTACTGGTCGAACGACACCGCTTACAACGCGCTTCATCCCGATCTCGACGGCACCGAAGCCAAGTTGCAAGGATTCGCCAACTTGCCCTTTACCGCCATGCGCATCGGCATGAACGACTCCGGCACCACGCGCTGGCTCGAGGTTAGCCAAACCGCGACCTCGCTGCAGTCCCAATTTCAGCCCGGCAGCTACGTCGCCACCAGCGCCGGACGGCGCGCGTGGGAGCGACTGGTGGGCAGCCCGTCGCTGCAACCCAATTGCAATCGCGAAGGGTTCAATAACGTAGGCTCGAGCGGCAATGGCGCGGATGGAGTCAGACTCGGTATTCTGGGCAACAACGAGAACGACTGCGCTACCACCGATTCGCGATTGGGCCTCGGCGGAGCGGGCAACAGCTGCTCCGGCGACAGCAACAACAGCTGCGGCAACGTCGCCGAAGCCGGCATCTGCAGCGACAACGGCGCGCGCGACACCATGACGTTCGGCTATTTGTTGGTTCGCGGTTGCCCGAACGGCGCCTGCGCTTGCGGCAACCTCACCCAATGCGGCAGCTTGTGCGTCGATCTGGCTACCGATCCAAACCACTGCGGCGCGTGCAGCGCATCGTGCTCGGTCGGTGCCACCTGCAGCGCCCACGCCTGCCAGTGTCCGAATGGGACGAGTCTTTGCAACGCGGTCGATTGCGTAAATTTCAACACCGATGGCACCAATTGCGGCGGCTGCGGCACCGTCTGCGCCGGCGGCCAGAGCTGCTCCTCCGGCAAGTGCTGCCCGAACGGTCAGGTCAGTTGCAGCAATGTCTGCTCGACGGTGTCCAACGACGCGAGCAACTGCGGCTCCTGTGGCATCATCTGCTCCACCGGTCAAAGCTGTCTGTCGGGTGTCTGCTGCAACTCGGGCCTGAGCAACTGCAGTAACAGCTGCGTGAACAAGCTGAACGATCCGCACAATTGTGGCAGCTGCGGAGTGCACTGTCCGACCACGTGCACGAGCGGGCAGTGCGATTGCCCGAGCGGCAAGAGCGCCTGCACTTTGTTTGGGGCCATCGCCTGCGTCAACACCCAAACCGATCCGAGCAACTGCGGCTATTGCGGCCACTACTGCGGATCGGGTCAGTGCAGCGGCGGTAGCTGCGTCGGCTGTAGTGGATCGGGTGAGGGCTCAGGCTCGGGATCCGGCGAATGCTCCGGCTCCGGCTCGAGCTCCGGGAGTTGAGCGAACGCGCCGTGTCGGCGGCGCACTCCGAAGATGGACCATGATGCGTTTTGCGATCGACCTGCTTCACCCGAGGCACGTGCACTTCTTTCGGTTTTTCATGGCGGACATGTCGGCGCGCGGGCATGAATTTTTGGTCACCGCCCGTCGCACCAGAAAGCAAACGCCCAGACCGATCGCAGCCAGGACGCCCCAGCGCAGCTCGCCGGTCTCTCTGGCCCGCCAAAGTCCCAGCAGCGCAACGAAGGCCGCCCATTGACTCGGCAGCTCGCTATACGGATTGCGTGCGCACCAAACCTGCGCCAAGTGAAGCGACAACAAAAGTCCGACCAGCGCCGCCCACTTCGCGCCCAAAAATTTCCGCGAAAAGAGCATCACCGCCCAGGTGGAGAAGACGCCCAAAACCGGCACCACGAAGAACAGTCCGCGCATTCCGCCGAGCCATTTTCCGATCGCCAAATAGACGAGGAAGAGGTGAAAAAACTGTGGCGTCACTTCGCCGCGCGCCCAATCGCTGATGTAGAAGCCGCGCGCGATCACCGGCGCGTTTTCGGGAATCCAGGTGAACAGCGAGCGCGTTTCTGGCGGAATTTCCGCCAGCTCCTTCAATCGCATGGTGATTTGACCGTGATCGGCCAACCAAGCGGCGGCGTTGGCATAGGTCCCTGGATCGAGGCCGCCGTAAAGATCGCTCGACGCGGGCGCGAGAACGATCGCCACCAACAGTGCGACGGCGACCAGAAGCCAACTCTCCGATTCCCACGCGCCGATTCCAAGCGCGCGCCGTCGAAGACAGGCGCAGGCTGCCGTCAACAATCCGAGCGCGCCGCAGAGCAGAAGCGGAGTGAGACGACCGAGCTCAGCCAGCGCCAGCCCGACGAATCCAAGTAAACTGACGGACAGAAAGGTGATCGCCAAAACCGCTTCGACGGCCGACTCGGCTGAATCCTCGACGGGGAAACGGGTCCAAAAAACGACGCCCGCAAGGGCTGCGAGCGGTAGCAGCAACCAGGACAAAAAGATCATGGAATGTTAGGTGAGACCGCGCCGAGACAAATCAGCGACACTGATCGACGCTGGCCGCTTGGTAGACGAAGGACGGCCCGCCATAGCGATTCGACGGTCCGGAGTCGACGCTGGTCGGATAGGCGCCCTTCGCGCCATAGAGTCCCGTGCCGTTAAAGGTGATCATGCCGTTATCGTCGTCTCCCCAAAAGGTGGAAAGGATCGCGCCAGAAAGATTGTAGTTCTCTTCGGTCGCCCCGTACCCTTCGGCCACCGCCACCCCTTGAAATCCCGCTGGCAGCGTGACGGGAGTGATCGGCAAGAACCGCTGACTTCCCACCAAGGTTCCGGTGGCGCCGGCGGCAAAGATCAGGGGCCCGGCCACGACGCTCTGACCCGCTCGATTGTAGATGTAGGCGGTGATCGGAACCGCCAGTCCGTCTTGCGCCGAGTCGAAGACACCGAGCTGCGTCACCACGATGTCCTGATTGACGTTGAACGTGTGGCCGAGCGACCCGGTCCACGCTTGATTGCCGACGATTCCCGCTGAAATGTTGTACGCGGTGA
>PLXG01000484.1 GCA_003153195.1 Myxococcales bacterium | reverse complement strand
CGAATTCGCGACTAACACTACACAGATCGCGCCAAATCAAATGGCTTGAAATGATTCGATTTAATTGGAGTTGGCGGGGACAGATTTGTCGCATCGGGAGGCTGGACTCCCCCGCCTGATGGGCGCGAAAGTTGCTGCGCCCTGGAGTGGGTGCGATAATATCCTACATGTCATTCCCGCCTCGGTTTCTCAAGCAGCGCGGCATCACGGTCATTCAGAAGCTCGACCCCCGCGTCTCGCGCATGCATCCGGGCAAGGTCGGAATCGTGTTCATCGAGCCCGACGAAGACGATTTTGCCGGATTCGAAATGAATCCGATGAGCATGTGGAGCACTCCCTCCGCAGTCCAGCACGGATACTCTCGGGTACGAGCGTCACTTTCGGCAGCGCATGAAAGGCTCGCCCAGGTGTTCTCCGGCCATGGAATCGAGCTCGGACTCCCGCCCCTGCAGGACGTTACCGCGCCCGCTGAAGAGGCAGTCGAATGGGGCGAAGCGGATCTACACGAAAGTCGAGGTGCCCGTGCGCGCTAAACTCTATCGCCTCGTATTGATTATCTATTCAGTGTCCCTGGATTAATCTTCCGCGGAACGCATGCTAGACAGGGATGCGCGTAATTCGCTACAATTCTCTCGTGAGGGGATGGCGGGAATGAAGACGGTTCATGTTCAGTTTGAGTCGAGCCGTGAGCTCCTCAACGTCTACTGGGGGTTTCTCGAGGACGGCGGGCTGTTCCTCGACGAGCAGGCGGGCCAGGGGCTGCAGGAAAGCGACACCATTTTGGTCGAAGTCGGCATCGCCACGCTGAAAAAGAAATTTCTGCTCGAGGCGCGCGTGGTGCGTCGTGAGGCGGGTCGCACCGTCGTTGCATTTCAGAAAGATCAGGGACAAGACCTGCTGCTCAACGCAGCTTGGGCCGACTCGCACGACGTTCCGCAGCGGAAGCATCGCCGCTTTCGCGCCGCGGCGGACGTCCGGTATGGCGCATCGGGCGGTCCGACCGACACGATTGGGCATCTGGTGGGCGTCAGTCATGGCGGCTGCTGCATGCGCGGCGTCTCGATGCTGCCGAGCGGATCCCGTGTGAGCTTGTTGATGTCGGGCGCTGAAGTAAGCGGTCAAGTTCGTTGGGCCACCAGCGCCGGCGAGATGGGCATCGAGTTTTCCAGTACGAACGTGCCAATTCATCTGTTGGTCGCCGAGCCCTTCGCTCAACTCTAGCTCAAATCGTCATGCCAGCCGATTCGCCAGCTTCACGGCGGCGCGGGTAGCCAGCGCCATGATGGTGAGTTGCGGATTCACCGCCGGCGAGCTGGGAATCACGGAACCGTCTGCGACGTAGAGCCCGTCGAGATCGTGGGTTTCGAGATCGGGGCCGACCACGCTCCGTCGCGGATCGATCCCCATTCGTGCGGTGCCAAGCGGGTGGTACGCGCTCAGATCGAAATCGCGTGCCGACAGGTGTGCGGCGCGAAGTCGCGCCAAATCGCGTTCATCGCGCAGCTCATCGAATCCGTGCACGAGCGGCAGCACTCGCTTGGCACCGGCAGCGAAATAGACACGCGCCAAGATTTCGACGCCACGTTTCAATCGGGCCACATCGTGATCGTTCACAGAGTAGTGGATGAGCGGTCGGCCGGGTGCGCCGGGCGTGTCGNNGCGCACTCTGCCGCGCGATGTGTCCTCGAGCATGAGGCCGAAGCAGGCGATGCGATCGTAGGACTCAAGGAGCGTCACCAGATCGTTTCCGAACAGTGGAATCGACGACGCGCCCACATCGAGCGGCAGGAATGCGCCTTCGAAAAGAATCCCTTCGTCGTGAAATTCTTCGATGGCGTAGCCCTGTGGGATCGCGTTGGCGCCGTCGAGCTTTTCGTCGAAGAGGGCCATGGCGGCAATGGCCGGATGAATGGAGAGGTTGCGCCCGAGCTGGCCGGAGCTTTGGCACAGTCGATTGCGCTGTAAAAGGAGCGGCGTGTAGAGCGATCCGCAGGCGACCACCACCGCGCGTGCGCGCACCTCTAAGGTTTTTTCGCCAGACTTGGCGCGAACACCGACCGCTCGTCGCGACTCCACGATGATTTCGTTGGCGCACATTTCAGTATAGAGCCGTGTGCCGGCTTTGAGTGCGAGCGGGACATACGAAACATTGGTCGAGCGTTTGGCCTCGGTCGGACAGCCGAAGCAGCAAACTCCTTGACCGTCGCATTCGGGTGCGTTGCGGCGAAGCGGTTTGTGACGATAGCCAAGCGCATCGCAGCCGCGCGCGATCACACGCGCCACGCCGCCGAGATATCGGGCATCCGCTTCGGTAACGCCGAGAATATTTTCGACCCGTTCATAGTGAGACGCCATCGATTCGGCGGAATAGTCAGTCAGTCCGTAATCGTCTTGCCAGGAGCGAAACACGCGATCGGGCGCGCGATAGCAGGTGCCGGAGTTGATGGTGGTGGTGCCGCCCACGCTTTTCCCGACGGGAATGGGAATGAACACGTTTCCGATCGATCCGGAGGCGCCCATGTCGCGATAGAGCTTGCCGTGCATCTCGGCGGCGTTGCCGGTGAAATCTTGGCGATGAAAGTAGCGTCCCTCTTCCAGTAGTACCACCGCCAGACCGCGCTCAGCCAGCTCCTTGGCCATCACCGCGCCGCCTGCACCTGAGCCGATCACCACCACGTCGCATTCGATCGATTCGCGCGCCGAAAGATCGATCGGTGTCACCACCTGTTTGAGCCAGCGCGGCTCTTCCGGCTTCACCACCGACAGCTGGCCCCACTTGCAACCGACCGCCCGATAGACCTCTGGCGCGTTGTAGTGCGAGACCTTGATCGGGGTCATAAACAGCTTGAGCGCGAATCGCTGTGGGTACGAGCCGGAGCGAAAACGCTCGATGACGTCACGCACCAGTGCGGGGTGCATCTCGGCCAGCCCGGCTGAATGGTGCAGATAACCCGCCGCTTCGAGCGACCATAAAATTCCGCGAAACATCGTTCGCAGCGAGTCCGGACAGCGGCCGAGATATTCGTCCATGCGCGCGACGCAATCGGGGCCTGCTCCCGGCAGCTTGTTGCCGGCCGGCATGGCCGCACGCGCGAGCGACAAGATCATGGCTCGCTCGCGATCCGAAAGCACGCCCATGTTCTAGTCTAGCACGCGCATCACGCGCGCAATCGACGGTGGCGGGGCTGGTCGTAAAAGGACCCGATCCGCGGGTTATTCGGCGTCTATTCCCTGAGGAGGCTCGGGTACCGGCAGCGGGTGCTGCATCTTTCGGGTGAGCGACTTGGCGATGACTTCAGCCACGTCGAGGATCTGAATGCGCTCTTCGGCATTTCGCGCTTTGACGCCGTCGGTGATCATAATGGTGCAAAACGGACAGGCGACCGCGACCACGTCGGCGTTGGTGGCCAAGATCTCGTCGGCGCGATTGTTGTTCACTCGGGTGCCGATTTTTTCTTCCATCCACATGCGTCCGCCGCCG
>PLXG01000481.1 GCA_003153195.1 Myxococcales bacterium | reverse complement strand
GATGCCGGCATGCTCCTCGCCGGCCACGAGCAACGGACCAAGCTCGGACATCAGAACAAGAATGGAAAGACTCTTTCTGCCGTCGCCAGCGGCGAGCAGAATTTGGCCGAAGTAGTGGTGATAGGCGCCAAGATTCCGTCGGACATCGCGGTCAACCTTCGTCGGGTGATCGACCTGGCGGTCAATCGTGAGGCGCTCAGAAAAACCTCCGTTCGCGAGCCGGCCACCGCATTTATGTCAGCCAAGTACGATCCGGCCGCCGCGCGCGCCATCATCGCTTCCGCCCCGGCGCTTCAGCGATCGTTCGAGCTGTGGGTCGATGCCTCACGACCAGGTGATCGCGAAGTGGGCGAGCGCCTGGTGGGCGATCTCTCGCGGGTGGGATTGATGGTGCGAATGACGGTGGTCGATCCGCAAACCTACGAGACGCGCGCGGCAGATCTCTCGCTGGGCCTGGTTCTTCCTGCTGTTCCGGAGGGGAGTGTGGCGGCGCTGGCGCTACTCGCTGAAATCGATCCATCCTCGGCGCGCGAAAAATGGAAGCATGGAAAGGCGGCGGACGACAGCCGGGCCATCGTGCTGTTTCATCGCGCCGCTCGGCTTTTTTATCGGCCGAGTCTGCGGGGACTTCGTTTCAGCACGCTCGGTCTGCCCGAATGGTCTGACGTTCACCTCCGATGAGGTTGGACCTGGTTCAGTCGGTGGCGCCGTCGAGGAGCTCGGCCCCGTCGCCCTGACCGCCATCGAAGCTCTGCGAAGTCATGTCCAAGTTGGCAGACAGATCGGGATTCGCCGGCGTGAGGTGCCAAACTCCATCGGCGCCGCACAGCGCAATCTGTCCCGATAGATTTCCGCCGAATTGGCAGGCTGGGCCCGCTTGGCAACTGCCGCCGAACGCCGCCTGCTGACAGCGGTCGCAGCAGCTGGCGGGATCGCGGCAATAGAGAGCGCCTTGATCGATGCAGATGCCGGGACCAAAATCATCGCAGCCGGCAAACAGGATCAAAAATCCTACGAGCGCGCGCATTTGTTTGAAGTATACCCTATCATCGGCTTAGCGTGCGGTTGCAGACCAAACTGACCTTGGCGTTCGCTGCGGTGGCCCTGCTTCCCATCGTGCTTCTGGGCGCGGTGGCCCGACTTTGGGTGGAGAATCGTGCGCGCGGGGAGTATCGCGAGACGCTGAGCGCCGCCGAGGCCGAGACCGAGCAGGAGTATAAGCGTCTGTCGGAACAGGTGGTTCGAAGCGCTCAAAACCTGGCGCGCGCCGAAGACCCACTGATGTCATCGGTCCTCATCGAGCTCAGCCGCGGTACGTTGGACGAAGATCGGGCGCGCGAGCTGCAATCGCAAACCGTGACCGAGATGCGGGCGCGTGGGCTCGATGTGCTCGAGCTGGCCAGTGACAAGGGCGAGGTGCTCGCTTGCGGCCATTTTCCCGCGCGAGTGGGAGAGAGCGATCGCGACGCGCTCGAGCGCCACCGGCACGCGCCCGGTCGGCCGCTTCTTCTGCGCCTGCCACTCATGAATCACGGTGCGGCAGTGGAAAGTCTGGCGCTGATCGTCGCCAACCAGGTGGAGGGCGTCGCGCCTTCGTCGGCCGGCCCGGTGCGGGTCTGGGTCTCGAGCGGCATGACGGTCGGTCGGGCCTTCCTCGAGCGACTTCGCTTTCCCGCGCGACTGCTGATGGGTGATCGAGAGGTGGCGCGGGTCGATTCGTTCCCCATCGGCGCGGCAGCTGCGCTTCGGCGCTCGATCGATCTATATGACGCGGAAGGGATCGCGATCGCGCGCGTGGAGGTGGCGGTCTCGAACGACGAGCTTCGGCGCACGCTGGCCTGGATCGGATACGCCACCTTTGCGCTCTCCCTCTTCGGCGTTGCCATGTCGCTCCTCCTGGGAGCGCTCATCGCCCATCGAATTACCCGCCCGATTTCGCAGCTCACCGACGGCGCACGAGCAGTCGCTCGAGGAGACCTGGCGGTGCGGGTTCCAGTCCGTGGTAACGACGAATTGGGCGAGCTCGGGCGCACCTTCAACTCCATGGCGGAGGATCTTTCCCAGGCGCGCGAGCGGTTGGTGCGCGTCGAGCGGGTGGCGGCCTGGCGCGAGATCGCCCGACGCATCGCACACGAAATCAAAAATCCGCTCACGCCCATTCAGATGGCCATTGAGACTATGGCGCGCGCACGCCGCGGTCAGACCCAAGCAGATTTCGGCAAGCTGTTCGATGAGTCGGCGCCCGCCATCCTCGACGAGGTAGCGCGGCTCAAGCACATCGTGAGCGAGTTTGCCGGCTTCGCGCGCATGCCCAAGCCGCACTTCGAATCCTGCTCGCTCAACGAGATCGCCGAAAGCGCGCTGGCACTTTACAAAAATGGCGCGTCCGTTCCCGTCGAAAGCGCGCTCGAGCCATCGCTGCCCCACGCCAAAGTCGATCGCGATCAGATCACGCAGGTGATTCTGAATCTGGTGGAGAACGCTCGCGACGCCGCCGGTGAGCACGGCAATGTTCGTATCACCACTCGCTCGACGGAAAATGGCCTTGAGGTAGAAGTGTCCGACACCGGACCCGGGCTCTCAGACGAGGCTCGCGCGCAGATCTTCACGCCCTATTTCACTACCAAGGAAAAGGGCACCGGCCTCGGCCTGGCGATCGTGCAGCGCATCGTCACCGATCACGGTGGCGAAGTTCGCGTCGGTGGAGTCGAGGGACAGGGCGCGGTGTTCACGATTCGACTGCCGCGCGCCTAATTGCCGAGCTACAGAACCGGCGTTGCTTTGAGGGCGGCCTTACCCTCTTTGACGTAGACCTGAAACTTCACCGATTTGCAGGCGTAACGCGCGATCAGCTCGGCGCGGTTGGTGCGCAGCTTGCCGATGAATTTGTCGTACGAAATGCCTTCGACCGGCTCACCTAGGCGATGCTTGGTCTCAATGAATTCTTGAAACACTTGCTTCAGATCGGGATCGACTTCGCGATCGGGTGCAGTCAGGCGCAGGTCCGGAATCGTCTGCGGGTTTGGAATTGTCTGTGGGTTCGGAATTGTCTGTGGGTTCAGCGTCGGTTGCAGATTCGGCGCGGTCTTGGGAACACGGTTTCCGGCCACCTGCGTATCGAACATTCCTTGGCGCTCGGTGGGAATCAGATCGTTCAACGTCGGACCAAATGGAAGCGTGGGCGCGCGACCGAGCGCGACGGTCTGATCTTCGACCATTTCCGTCGGAAGCGTTGCGGCGTCGAGAGACGACTTGGGTGTGGCAGCCGCCGGAGACCACGGGGGCGCGGTCGGGGACACTCCCTTCAGCGTCGAACGAACCGACCCGAGCTGACTGAGGGTCTGCGCCGCCAGTGCGCTCAACACCAGCGGTTCAGTGGCGCCGTGCTCGATGTCGTCACCCAATCGAGGCAGGCTCTTGCCGAGAGACTGCGACTCGCCGATTCGCAGCCGGTCCTCATTGGGATTCTGCATACTGGGTAAAAGCGGATGGCTGTCGCTCAATCGCGGATGAATCGCGTTCAACCGGCCCGCTTCCGCTTGCGCGATCTCCTCGGGACTGCGCACGCGCTTGGTGCGCGGCTTGGTGTCGGGCTCAAGCTCTGGATTCGCATAGGGACTGGTACGCGGAACATCGAGTGTATCGGCGGTCTTCGCCGCGGCCGGCAGCTCTTCGCTCTCGGCGTGCGGCGCGGGGACGTGTTCACTTGGCGAGCTGAGGCGTCGCGGTCTCGCCGTTCGGGTGTCGAACACCGATGGAGTTCGCGGACCGATGGACTCTTCGGGAAGGTCGGTCGAAACCGGCGGTAGAGGCGGAACTTGGGCGAACATGCGAGCCCGAACCTGGTCGAGCGCGGCATTGAGCGAGTGCGCGAGCGTCTGAAATATCCCCGAATGCTTGTCTTCATCGAAGTGCTGCTTGTTTCCAGCGGCCATCATCTCCGCCGCAGCGGTCAGCTTTTGGAAAGGGCGGTCAAGCTCGAAGAAGAACAGCACCATCCCGATTGCGGCGGCGACGAGCGCGATCAGCCCAACCAACCCGAGGTGCGACAAGAGCACCGTCTTGAAGATGTCCGCGCTCACCTGTGGGCGGGGCACCCAAATCGCGTAAGCGGCCTTGTCGGGCGCGGCATCGCCGGCGAATGGCGTCAGAATCGTCGAATAGATCTGTCCGTGATCTTCGATGGGAAACACCCGCGAGCGTCCGTCGTTGTCGTGCATTTCCTTCTGTCGGGATTCGAATTCTTGTGCCAGTTTTGCCACTAAGCCCGGTGCCGAGCCCGTCGTGGCGATCACCTTGTCGCGCGCCAAGAAGGCCACATCCGCGTCGAGCTTGGTGCGCATGGTGCGCGCCAGCTGCTCGCCGACCTCGAGACCGATGATCAGCGCACCGGTGAAGCGCTCCTTGGTCATCACCGGCGAAGCCACCACACGGTAGAGCTTGCCGTCGAGGACACAGTTGTCGATGCCACGCATTCCTTTGAGCGCGTCGCTGACCAGCTGAAATCCGTCGAGCGTGTCCTCATAGCGATCGTCTCCTGCGCGCGCCAGGATGCGGCCTTTGATGTCGGTGGCGATGATCAGATCGGCCTTCAGTTGCTCGCGAAATTTGTCGAGGCGCTCTTTGGCGGTCTTGTGCAGCACCTCGAGATCGATCGGCTTGAGCGCCTGATCGAGCGCCTCGGCGAGATGGGCATCGGTCGAGACCTGCGCGGCCGCGTCGAGGTAGCGGCGGCCCGACATCCCGAGGAGGAGCGACGCCGCCTGCTGGGTTTGCTCCAAGCGACTGGCCGACTCTTTTTCCAGCGCCGAAACGAGCGAGCGCGGACCGAGCGCCGCGACCACCATCGCCGCAGCCAGTCCCACCCCCAACACCAGCAGCCAAAGCCTGGAGAACAGCATCATATTTCCCACAAATCATAACAGTTTTCGTCGATTTCGTCGCGCTCTTCCGGCCCGACTCGTCCCATCACCATCGCGGGCCACGGGCGCGGCTTTTTTTGTAGATTGGACGCAACTTTTTCCAAGTGCAGCCGATAAGCCCGTATGTCTTTGCAAATCGCCTGGATTGCGCTCGCTTATGTAACCGGAATCTATGTCGGCGAGTGGCTGAGCGTGTCGCTCGGATGGGCGTTCTTGTTGGCGGTCCTGGTAACCGTTTGGCTCTCCATACGGCAGACCCGAATGGCGGCGTTGGCACTTTGCGTTGTGCTTGGGCTTTTGGCTTCGCGTGCCCGGCCGCGCGGACCGCCGCTGCTTTTCGATGGTGAGCCTTGGATTGTGGATGCGCACGTGATCGATCTGTCCGAACGAGCATTCGGCAGCACGCGGCTGTTGGTCGCGCTCGATCGCGTTTCGCGCAGTGAGGTCGGCCGATCCATAAGTGGCGTAGTGCAGGTGATGGTGGCGGGCGATTTGATCGAGCCGGTGGCGCCGGGCGATCGGGTTCGCTTCCTGGCCAAAATCAGACCGCCGCACGGTTTTGCCAATCCGGGGACGATGGATGCGGAGGTGAGGCTGTCGGCGATCGGAGCGATCGGCGTGGCGCACGTGCATTCGCCGCTGGCGTTCGTACGAATCGCCGACCCGCTAGAGCGATCGGCGTCTCTCGCTCTTCGCGGACTGTCCGCCATCGCCGCGATGCGCGCGAAGCTGTCGGCCGAGATCGATAGCGTCGGATCGGGCGATCCGCGGGCACTGGTGCGGGCGCTGGTTCTAGGCGATCGCGGCGACCTTTCGCCCTCGGTCGACGAAGATTTTCGCGCCGCCGGCGTCACGCATGTTCTTTCGGTGAGTGGGCTGCACTTGGCGATCGCATCGCTGCTCTTTTATGTGGGGCTGAGAAGATCGCTACTTTATTTGCCGTGGCTGGGGCCGTTCGTCGGCGCGCGCATGTTCGTGGGGAGGCCGGCGGCCGCGCTGGCGATCGTGGCGACCTGTCTTTATACGCTCCTCACTGGCGCGCAAGTTGCGACGGTGCGAGCCTGCATCATCGCGGTGGTGGTGCTTGGCGGCGTGGTCCTCGATCGTCGCGCGCATATGATCGATGCGCTTTCGGCGGCGGCGCTGGTCATCTTGATACATCAGCCGCTCTCACTCTTTGATCCTTCGTTTCAGCTCTCGTTCGGCGCGGCGCTGGGATGTTCGCTCATCGCACCGAGGCTGCTCAGCTTTGTGCCTAAAGATCGCTCGACGTCTCGCGGGTTCAAGCTAGTTAGATTCGTCGCCGCCATTGTCGCGGCTTCGGCAGCGGCGCTGATTGCGACCGCACCCATTTCCGCTTGGCACTTTCAGTCGCTTGCGCCGATGGGCCTCCTCGCCAACGTGGTGGTGGTACCGCTTTCGGAGCTGGCGGTGGTTCCACTTGGTCTCGCCGGCAGCCTACTTGGTCTTGCGTGGCATCCGGTCGGTGTGCCGATCTTGATGCTTACGGAGTGGTTGGCGCGCATCATGCTCGATTTTTCGCATCTCGCTGCGGTCCTTTGCCCACTTTGGCGAGTGCCGGCACCGACCGCACTTTTCTTCGTTGGATATTATGGATTCCTGATCGTCGCGATCTATTTCGCCGGCGAGCTGCTGCGGTGGCGGCGAACATTTCTGCTGGTGACGCTCGGGATGTTGATGGTCTCGCTCGTGTGGGGACCTGTCGAACGACGGGTGCTCGGCCGAGTGCGTATAACCTTTCTCGATGTGGGACAGGGCGATGCCGCAGTGATCGAGCTGCCTTCCGGCGGCGCCATCGTGATCGATGGAGGGGGGAGCATCGATCCCAAATTCGATCCCGGAGAGCAGATTTTGGCGCCCTTCTTGTGGAGACGTGGAATTCGCCACATCGAGCTGATCGTTCTCTCTCATCCGCATCCCGACCATGCAAACGGACTCGGCTACCTGGCCGAGCATTTCCCGGTGGACATGATCTGGACCAATGGACAGGAGACCGAGCAGCCCGGAACAGTTCGCCTGCTGAAAGCAGCTCACGATCGCGGAATTCCGCTGCGCGAACCGACTAGGTTACAGCTCGATGGAGTGACGCTGACGCCGCTCGCGCCGCTCGCCGGCACGCATGTCGAGACCGATGCCGCTCTATCGGAAAATGACAACTCGCTCGTGGTTTCAGTGGCATATGGAAATCGCCGCATTCTGTTCGCCGGCGATGTCGAGGCGGAAGGGGAGGCGCAGGTGGCGGCGCGACCCTGTTCGGCAGACATCTTAAAAGTTCCTCATCATGGATCGAAGACTTCATCGAGCGATGGGTTCGTGAGCGCAGTTCATCCCCGGTACGCGATCATCTCGGCCGGTGCGGACAACCGGTGGGGTTTTCCCCACGCACAGGCGCTGGAGGCCTACGCGCGCGAAGGTGCGGAGGTGCTGCGGACCGATGAGCTCGGCGCCATCACAGCCACGGTCGATCGATCGGGTCGGCTTTCGATGTCGTGGGTTCGATCGACCGAGCCGAGTGCGCCGCCGATGGTGATGAGGTAAAATCGCGAGGTGCCGATTCGGCTCAAAGTGATTCCGACCGATGAGCCGGAGGGTCGCGCCTACCAGTACGAGTTCGATTCGGATCGTTCGCAGATCCTCATCGGACGGCGAAGTGGCGTGGACGTTCTGCTTCCCGATCGACGCGTCTCGCTGATTCATTCGCGCATCGATCGCCGGAGCGGCGAGTACTACCTCTGCGACGAGGGCTCGTCGAACGGCACCCGCCTGAATGGGTTCATCCTCAAGACCGGCGAGCCGCTGCGTTTGCGCGCTGGCGATCGCGTATCGCTGGGAGGTTTCACGCTCGAAGTAGATCTTCGGCTCACCGAAATGAATGCTCGCCTCGAGCATTCGACCTCGATGACGCGACGCATGGTGCTGGGCATTCTCGAGCGTCTCGGGCCGGGCGAGTCGCAGCCCCACCTCACCGTCCTCGACGGTCCGCAGCAAGGTGCGCGGTTTTCGGTTGGCGAGGCGGGCCGGACCTATTTCCTCGGACGCGGCAGTCAGGGCGAGCTGCGACTCGAGGGCATCGACGTCGCGCACGGCTTGGTCGGATTGGTCCGAGATGAAATGGGCGTGACCGCGCGAGAGATGAGCGCGAAGGTTTCGTTGAACGAGAAAGTGATCGGCGGCGCCCGCGCTCTCGTCGACGGCGACCTGCTCAAGATCGACGGCATTCGCCTGCGTTACTCCGATCCGGCCGAAGTCTATTTGAAAAAGTTGGAAGGCGGGGAGGTCGCCGAAAATCCCTATCGAAAAGAGGCGCGGCGCGAGGGGCGTGGGGAGATGGTGCTCCTAACCGCCGCCGTGCTCACCGTACTGCTCTCCGCGCTCGGACTTTGGTACGTGATCTCGTGGCGCTGATCGGCTACTTGAGCGGCTTGATCTCGACGGTACTCGCCACCATGTCGACGATGATGATGTTCTTTCCGTCGGTGGTAATGCCGAAGTCGGCCGGGCCTTTGAGCCCACTATAGACGGCAACCGGCGCGCCGCCTTTGTCCGACTTATAAATCGACCCCGTCGCCCAATCGCTCAAATAGATCGCGGTGCCGACGGAGGCGATGCCGTCGCCGATGCCCGCTTGAAACGGCAGCGGCGAGAGCTGGTGATACTGCGTTCCCGGCACGGTGTGCACGCGCCATCCGACCGCCTTGGTCTTGAAGTCGGAGGGGCTGGCTGCGATCAGAAGATCGCCGGAATCTTTTTCGATCGCGAGGCCATTGGCGCCGCCGGTGGCTCCTTTGAGAATCACCTCAGGTCCGCCATCGTCTTTGGTGAGATCGATAGAGATCACCTGGTCGGCCGCGGTGTCGGATACGTAGAGAACGTGATCGCTGGCGGCAACCAGATCGTTGGCGAAGTGCACGCCCAGCTTGGTGAGGGAATACTCTTTGACCTGCTTGCGCTTCTTCGGATCGAATCCGACCACGCGATCGAGGTCGGTCACCCACAATAAATTGCCGGCGATGGCGAGACCTTTGGGCGCGTTCAATGCCGGCTCGCCGTTCGCTGGCAGAAAGTGCATCTCCGCCAGTGTCCCATCGGACTTGAGCTTGGCGATGAAGCCGTTGCCGTCCTTAGCATCGGGCGCGCCACCGACGTTCGACACGTAGATGAGCCCGCTGTCGGAATCTTGAACCGCCGATTCGGGCGCATCGAAGCTCTTCCGATCGTGTTTCGCTTGCACCGGTGCGGCCACGACGAGCATCAGCAAAACCACGCACCACTTCATCGCGCCGCTCCTCAAGAAAAGAAAGAAAGAGAGAAAAGAGACCTCAAGAAAAGAGGTCACTCTCCACCATGTTAAAGGACTGAAACAACAAGTCTAATTTCGCATACCGCGCATTTCACAGTAGTGGCAGGCCGCGAAGGCTTCTGCATTTGCGGCAAAAAAGCGATTTGCGCGGTTGGGCTGAAAAAGATAATAGACCCGGAGTTTTATGACCCCGGAGAGTGACCTCAGCGCCGGTTCTTTTTGCGCTGCTTGCGCGCGTCTTTGCGCTTTCGCTTGTCGCGGTTTTTGTCGGTGTTGGTCTTCGGCACCGTGAACTTGCGCTCGGCCTGCTGCATCCCGGCGGCGCTCATGATCTGTGACAGATCCACGCCTGCCATCTGCTTGGTCATCTGCCGCATCTGCGAGATCTGACGGAAGCCGGGAATCTTGCCGAGCAGTCCGGTCTGCGCGCCCATCTGCGACATCATCTGCCGCATCATGGCGAACTTGTTGAGCAGCTCTTTGACCTCTTGCTCGCCGCGACCCGAACCGCGCGCCACGCGACGAATGCGCTTCTCTTCGAAGTCGCCGGCTTTGCGCCGCTTCATGAGCTGACCATTTTTGACAATGGTCTCCCACGAAGTGGCCACGAACAGCTCGGGCGACTTGCGCTCGGCGGTGGTCATGGAGCTGATCATCGCTTCGATCTTGGTGAGCTCTTTGTCGTCGAGGCTCACGCCTTCGGGCAGGCCGCCCTGAAAGAACGGCATCTTCTCGAAGAGGTCCTTGAGCGATCCCATCTTCTGGATCATTCGGATCTGCTCGAGGAAGTCCTGCATGTCGAACTTGCCCTTGAGCATGCGGACGGCGTCTTCTTCCGCCTTCTCCGCGTCGACAACCTGCTCGAAATCTTTCATCAGGCCGACGATGTCGCCCATTCCGAGGATGCGCGAAGCCAAGCCTTCGGGACGGAACTCCTCGAGCTTGTCGAGGCCTTCGCCCATGCCGAGGAACTTGATCGGCTTGCCGGTGACCTGCTTGATCGAAAGCGCCGCGCCGCCACGAGCATCGCCGTCGAGCTTGGTGAGAATGATGCCGGTGACGCCGACGCGATCGTTGAACGCACGCGCGGTGTTGACCGCATCTTGTCCGACCATTGCGTCGATGACGAAGAAGACTTCGTTGGGATTCGTGCGCTTCTTGATCTCGTCGAGCTCGGCCATGAGCGGCTCGTCGATGGCAAGTCGTCCGGCGGTGTCGAAGATAACCACGTCGCGATTGGTTTCGTAGGCGCGGCGAACCGCTTGCTCACAGATCTCGGGCGGCTGCGCACCGGCGATGGTGAACACCGGCATGCCCAGTTTGTCGCCGAGAACTTTGAGCTGTTCGACGGCGGCGGGGCGATAGATGTCGGCTGCCACCAGCATCGGCCGCCGCTTGTTGCGCTCCAGCCACTTGGCGAGCTTGCCGACGGTGGTGGTCTTCCCCGAGCCCTGCAGACCGACCATCATGATGGCGGTCGGACCTTTTTTCGCCCAGTTCAAATCGGAGTCGACCGGGCCCATGAGCTCGACCAGCTCTTCCTGACAGATGCGAATGAAGTGCTGCTCGGGTGTGGCCGACAGGGCGCGATCGCCGACTTTGGCGCGCAGCTTGACCGTTTCGCCGATGGCTTTTTCTTTTACGCGCTCGAGAAATTGCTTGGTGACTTTGAATTCAACGTCAGCTTCGAGCAGCGACATGCGCACATCGCGCAGCGCATCCTCGATGTTTTCTGCGGTGAGCTCGGTGATTCCCGAAAGCCGAGCCTTCGCGTTTTTAAAGCCGCGCGACAGCGTTTCCAACATGATGATTTCCCTGGACTCTACGTCTCGCGAGTCAGCGGGTTTCTACCACGAGGCCGGTCGCTGGACAAGCATCGAGGACCACGCTACGAAGCCGATGTGGCAGATGTCGTATCGAGCGCTTGCGGCGGCGACCGTGCTGACGCTTCGCCATTTCGCTAATCCGAAGCTGCTTCCAATTGGACATCGTTCGGGCTCTATCGCTGAGCCGCTTCGAGAGAGCTTCCTGATCTCGCAGATGTTCCACCTTTAGAGACAAGACGTAATCGAGCCGCTATGCTGAAGGTATGGCCTATCGCGCCGCGTTTCGCTGCATCGCTGGGTGTGCGGGCGAGCATCCGCTCGACGCGCCGATCTATCGCTGCCCCACCTGCGGCGACTTGTTAGAGGTGGCGCACGATCTGGCGGCGCTAAAAGAGCGCTCGGCCGCCGATTGGAAGACGCTGTTCGAATCGCGCTGGCGGCGCACGCACTATCCCTATGGCTCGGGCGTGTGGGGCAAAAAAGAGTGGGTGATGCCGCTCGTGCGCGACGAGCAGATCGTATCGATGGACGAGGGCGGAACCACTCTCATTTGGGCGGAGCGATTTGGCCGCGAGCTCGGTCTCGACGATCTCTGGATCAAACAGTGCGGAGTGTCGCATTCGGGCTCGTTCAAAGATCTGGGCATGACCGTGCTGGTTTCGGTGGTCAGGCAGATGATCGCCGACGGCAAGAAGGTACGCGCGGTGGCGTGCGCATCGACCGGCGACACCTCGGCGTCGCTGGCGGCCTATGCGGCGTGGGCGGGAATTCCCGCCATCGTTCTTTTGCCGCGCGGAAAAGTTTCTACCGCACAGCTGGTGCAGCCGCTCTGCAACGGCGCGCAGGTGCTGGCACTCGACACCGACTTCGACGGCTGCATGAAGATCGTGCAGCGGCTCGCAGCGGAGGAGGGCGTCTATCTGGCCAACTCGATGAACAGCTTGCGTCTCGAAGGACAGAAGACCGTCGCCATCGAAATCGTGCAGCAGTTCGACTGGGAAGTTCCCGACTGGGTGATCATCCCCGGTGGAAATCTCGGTAACGTGAGCGCGCTCGGCGCCGGCTTCGACATGATGGAGGCGCTCGGGCTCATCACCAAACGTCCGCGCATCGTGGTGGCGCAGGCACAGGCGGCCAACCCGCTCTATCTGGCGTCGAAGCACAACTGGGAGTTCGAAGCGGTGCGCGCCAAAGAGACGCTGGCGTCGGCGATTCAGATCGGCAATCCGGTTTCGTTCAAGAAGGCCGTACGCACGCTGAAAAAATATGACGGCGTCGTCGAGCAGGCGTCGGAAGCCGAGCTGGCAGATGCGGCGGCGTGGGCCGATCGTGCGAGCGGCCTGTTCAACTGCCCACACACCGGCGTGGCGCTAGCGGCGCTGATCAAATTGGTGCGCGCCGGAAAAATTCAGAAGCGCGATCGGGTGATCGTCATCTCTACTGCCAACGGGCTCAAATTCACCGACTTCAAGGTGCGCTATCACCAGGGTGCGCTCGAGACGGCGACTGCCGCCGGTGCGACGTCTCACGTGAATCGTCCGATCGATCTTCCCAACGACTACGACGCCGTTCGCCGCGCCATCGATGAACGCTCGCCCCCGAAAAGTGATTCGCTCCCCCATCGATGAAACTGCTCGATGAAACCGCAGCTTCCACTTTTTGATCCGCCGCCGATTGAACCAGTCGACGATGCGGCGCTCACCGCGCTCGGTCGCGCGCTGCCATCGCGCTTGCATCTCGGCACGTCGAGCTGGACCTTTCCCGGTTGGAGCGGCTTGGTCTACAAAGGCGCGCCGACTAAAAACGATCTGATCGAGCGCGGGCTGCGTGCCTACTGCCGCCATCCGCTATTTCGCACCGTGAGCGTCGATCGCAGCTATTACGCGCCGCTTCAGCTCAGCGAATGGGAAGCTTACCGTCGAGAGATTCCGCCTGGTTTCAAGATGTCTGCCAAAATGGGAGCGCTGGTGACGCGGCGAGTGAACCTGCCCAAAGTCGGCGAGCACCAATCCACGCCCAATCCGCTCTATCTCGACGTCGCCACTGCGTCCGAATTCGTGCGCACCTTCAAAGAAGGTCTCGGCGACGCGGCCGGCCCGATCCTGATTCAGTTTCCGCCGATGGATGTGCCCGATTCGGCGCGCTTCTGCGTCGAGCTGGCGCCGTTTTTGCGGGCGCTACCGAGCGATGTTCGCTACGCCATCGAGATTCGCAATCGCGAGCTGCTCACGCCGCGCTACGTGCGTACGCTCAAGGATTGCGGCGTGGCACACACCTTCACCTATTGGTCGCAGATGCCGCCGCTCGAAGTGCAGCTCGGGATTCCCGATCTGGTCGACGCGCCGTTCGCGATGGCGCGCCTGAACTTGGCGCCCGGAGAACGTTACGGCGAACGCAGAGAGGCGTTCGCGCCGTTCGATCGCATCGTGGTTCCGCAGCCTAAGATGCGCCAAGAGGTGATTCGACTCTGGCGCCGAATCGCCGAGAGAGATTTGGATCTGTTCGTGATCGTGAACAACAAAGCCGAAGGCAGCGCGCCACTCACCCTGCGCGCTATCGCCGAGGAAATGAGTCACTCTCCTGGGTCATAAGTAGCTGAATTCGAAAGCGAAAAAAACCTAAGCGCGAAAATCGAATTTGGGAAACAGACGAAGCCGAAATGCGCGGTTGGCTCGAAAATAGAATTCTTAATCGCTAGTTACAACCTAGGAGAGGGATCCGTTCGGTTGCAATCAGGCGAAACGAAATACGCGCTTAGCTCGAAAAGTGACGATTTAATCGCTAGTTACAACCTAGGAGAGGGATCTGTTAGGTGAGGGATCCGCTGATCCTGAGGCGGCGTTCGGCTTCCTGGGTGATGCGCTCCTGCTCGAGGCGCACGCGCTTTTCGGCCGACTCGGTTCGGGCGCGTCGGGCGCGCGCTTTTCGCATTTCAAATTGTCCGACCAAGAGCGACGCGAAGAACGGCAGGCTGGCGGCCAGCACCGCCACCGTCTCGTGCCGCCGCAAAAAACGCCACAGCGTCGACATTCCGTGATCGAATCCGGTTCCCTCGGGCAACACCATGAACAGCCAGAAAATGCCGCCGCCCACTACCACCGAAATCACGTTGGCCGCGAAAAAGTAGAGCAGCTTTCGCCGTTGCTGATCGGCGACAGAAGGAGTCGCCGGGCGAATCACGTCGATTTCGAGTTTGACCGCGTTCATTTCTTTCGGCCCTCTTTGCCCGCTTTGCCCTCTTTGGACGCCCGTCCTTTAGCACGATTTGGCCCGTCCTGCCCATGGGTCTCGACCCACTCGGCGAACTGTTTTTGCGCGTCCTCGCGCTCCCGTTTGGGCGCATCGACGTCATAACCAAAATCCTCGCCAGAAAGCGCCTTTAGCTCTTCGAAGGCCGACTCGCGCACATCCACTTCGGCGTGGTCGAGACCGTCCAGCAAAAACTCGATTCGCGGCCGCTTGCTGTTTTTGTCCCACCAGCCGCGCCAACGTTTGGGATTGTCGCCAAAGTCCTGTTTCAAAATGGTGACGAGCGCCTGCCGAGATGCGCTTTCCAGCTGCGGATCGTGATGTTTGGTGAGCGCAATCATGCGCGGCACCGACGGCAAATCTTTGAACACGCCGAGCGCTTCGGTGGCGTGACGTTGCCTCAGCTGATCTGGCCCCGGCAGCTCGCCGCGCAGCGACTCGAGAAGCGTTCTGAGCTCGGGCCCCGGTTCGGCGCGCGAAATTGCCGCGGCGGCCGCCTGTCGAACGCCGGCGTCGGAATCGAAGAGCCGTTTTCCCAGCGCGTCGATCACCTCGCGGCCCACGAACTGACCGACCAGCAACGTGGCGTAGTAGCGAAGATCGGGTGAGCGATCGTCCAGCTTTTCGAGTGCCGGTGGCAGCGCCTCCCGCCCGAAGCGCGCCATCAGCTCGCACAGCGGACCGTGCTCGGTGAATGGAACGTCGCCGATGCGATGGCGATCCAGTTTAACCGGACCAGGCAACCGCGCCACCAGCGTGCGCGCGCACTTGGCGCCCATCTTGAGCAGCTGTTCGGCCGAATCGGCGGCGTGCTCGTCGCGCGCGATCACCGACTGAACCAGCGCCTCGAGATCGATGATCGGTCCGGTCGGCTGATCGAAGATCGGCAGAGGAGCTGCGCCGGCCAGCGCGGCATCGGTTGAGGTCGCCTCCGCCACTTTCTGCGCGACCACGCCCAGACCGGAGAGCGTTCGCCGCTGCGTCGGATCGCCACCCTTGGCGCGAATGATCAATGTTTGAAACGCGCGCGACGCGGTGCTGACCAGCGTCGACAGCTCGGTGAGCACGCTCCCTTCGATGGTCGCGCCGCCGGCGTCGCCATAAAGCAAAGCCACCACGCGATCGCGCAAGATGATCGGAAGAAGTAGTCCGTGTAGGGGCGTCTTTCGCGAGAGCGACTTGAGCGCGCCTTCGCTCGGGCCCTCTTCTCCGATGCGACCAAAGTAGGGCGCTTTGCCTTCGACGGAGGTCTTAAAGGGAGACGGTTTTTCGAGCGCGACCGCGATCGCGATCGCGCTGAGCTTGTGGGTCGGCACCCAGCGTTTGGCTAGCGCGAGCTTGGCCGACGCTGCGCCGCTTTGCACCATGAACATGGCGGCGAACTTGAGATGGATGCGCGCGGCGCGACACAGCAAAGCCAAAATTTCATTTCGCGAGCCGGCTGCTTCGATCGCGGCAGTCGCATCGGCGATGGCGAGCGGTTCGGTCTGCGAAGGATTTTCGATCGGCGCGCTGACTGCTTTGATCGGCGCCGAGGGTGCGTTCTCTTGACGCGCCGGCTGTTTGGCAGCGGCTCCGGTGAGCGCACCGACCAGCGCGCTGTGCAGGTCGGCGAACTCCTCTTCCGGCTCGGCTAAAATGGTCACCTCATACGCGGGCGATGCGGCCGATGGCACGTTGACCAGGGTCGTGACTGCGATTGCCGGCGTGACTTCTGAAGCCGGCGAAATTTCTACGACCGGAGCGGCAGGCTCGGGCGTGATCCGCATCGACTGCACCACCGGTCGCAACTTGCCGGTGAGCTTTTGAAAACGATCGTCCAGCGAGGCGCCGTAGATCTGCGCGCAGATCTGTCGAAAGCGCGCTTCGGTGACGACCACCGGATCGATGCTGCGTCCGAGGGTGTACCCGAGAGAATCGAGCTCGGCGCGATCGGGCGGATCGATGACTGCCACGCGAACGATGTTGCCGTCGACGGCGATGGGCGCCGCGCGATATTTGTCCGACAAGCTCTGCGGAAACCACTTGAGCACGCTCTCGAGCGGAAGGTTGTCGAGAACGCGCAGACTGTGCAGCGTCGGCAGCATGGTGGCGCGGCAAAGTGCTTCCATGAGCGCGTCTTCGCCGAGCACGTTCATTTCGAGGAGCGCGGTGTCGAGCGTGCCGCCGTAGACAACCTGCCACTCGAACGCGTCGACGATCCGCTTGGGGGCGACCAGCCCTTCTTGCACCAGCAGCGATGCTAGGCGCGAGTTCGTTGCACTCTTGGCCATCATCGTCGAATTTGAATCGAGGTAACGACGTAGGTGTCGGCCAGCCAATCATGCAGGCCGCGCTTTTCGCGATCGAACGCGATCCAAAAAAATCCCAAGCCGAGCAGCAGTGCCGACGGGATGTAAGCGGCGGTGCGAGCCAGCGCGCGCAAAAGCGATGGCCGTTCGCCGTATCCATCGATGAGAGTGAGACCGCAAAGACGTTTGCCCGGCGTTTGTCCGCGCAGCGCGTGAAAGATAAAGTAGTAGAGAAAACCGAGCGTCAGCGAAATCACTAACGCGGTCGCCGCCAGCGGATGTCCGTTGACCGCGATGTCGACGAAATAGTCAGGCCCGATTTGCGATAGGTGCGGAATCGGCTGTCCCAAGATGAGCGCCACCAGCGACTGCAATAGCACGAAGAACACCATCAAAATTGATCCGTCAATGAGCCCGGCCGTCATCCGGCGCCAAAATCCCGCCACTCGAACCCGCGCCGGCGCCTGCGAAGAAGCATCTAGAGCAATAGCCATCAGAATCTATTAATAGTAGGTACCCGAATCTCAATCAAGTTCACGTGAGATTTTTGTTCGGTTAAGGCGAAAACGCTACCCAAGATCCCCCAGCAGATATCCCAAGATCGAGAGTCCGACCAATGCGGCGGTCTCGGTGCGGAGCACGCGTGGGCCCAGACCGACCGCGAGAAATCCCGCTTCACGTGCAACCTCTACTTCGGCGGTGGTGAAGCCGCCTTCCGGTCCGACCACCAACACGATTCGCTTTGGTTTTTCTTCTCGCGGCTCTTCTAGCGCGGCGCGGAGGCCGAACTGTCTGGCACCTTCCCACAACATGATCTTGAGCGCGTCTTTGGGCGCGGCTTGCACCGCGTGCTCGAGCTTAGAGACCGGCTCGATCTCAGGAACATCGGCGCGGCCCGATTGTCGCGAGGCTTCGCGCGCGATCTTCTGCCATCTGGCGCGCCGGCCGATGGCGCGGGTGGCGCCGGCCTCGAACGGTCTTGGAATCGCGCGGGCGGTGGTGACTGGCGTGATTCGTCCCACGCCGAGCTCGGTCGCCTTTTGCACCACGAAGTCGAATTTGTCGCCCTTGGCCAATCCTTGGATTAGCGACAACTCTGGCCGATCGGGCGCGGTGACCAGATGTCGCTCTTCGACCTTCAGCTCGAGGGCGCGCGGGCCGATGCGAATGATCTTGGTGGTCGCCTCGACACCGATTCCGTCGAACACCGTGACCTCGTCGCCGATCACCATGCGCAGAACGCGGGTGAGGTAGCGATGATCTTCCTCGGTGAGCACCACGACCTCGGCGGCGAGCTGTTCCGGTGAAACGAAAAGACGCGTCGCCATCAGCTTGCCCGCTCCAAGTGCACGCCCACCCAACCGTCTTCTTCTTTGCGCGCACGCAGCGAAAATCCGCGCGCTCTAAATGCGTCGATCACCGGCGGCAGCGCTTCGATCAAAATTCCTGAGAGAATAAGCGCGCCACGTTGGTTCACGCGACCGGCGAGCTGCGCGGCGAGCGCGATCAGCACATCGGGCTGAATGTTGGCCAGCACCAGATCGAACGGACCGTGCACCTCTACGAGCGATGTGGATGAAAATGCGATTCGATCGGCGACCTCGTTGATGGCCGCGTTTTCGCGCGAGACTTCCGGCGAATCGGGATCGATGTCGACGCCGATTCCGGTCGCCTGTGGAAACGCCCGCGCGCAGCCGATGGCCAGCACGCCCGATCCACAGCCCACATCGAGAAAACGCTCCACCAAAGGCAGATCGCCGAGCAGATCCAAACACAATCGCGTCGAGGCGTGACCGCCGGTGCCGAACGCACGACCGGGATCGAGACGGAGTACACACACGCCCGCGTCGAGCTTGGCCGGAGGCTGCTCCCAGCTCGGCACGATCAAAAAACGTCCGACTTTTCGCGTGGTGAAATGTTTCTTCCACGCGTCGCGCCACTCGTCTTCATTGCGTTCGCGACGGTCAACAGAGGGCGAACCGGCTCTCGCCAAGAAATCTTCGACTCGGTCCGGCGCGATCCAAACCACCAGCGCCACCATCCCTGCCGCCGGTTTCTCCAGTGTAGTCGCGTCGCGCTCTTCTACGCCTTCGGCGCCGGCTTCGACCAGCGAGAGCGTGCGCAGCTCGGCCTCGGCCTCCGGCACGTCGAAGCGCAGCTCGATATAGGATTTGGACACGCGGACAGAATCTAGCGCAAAAGCTATTCGGGCGGGAGCCGCTTTCGGTCCAAGTACAGAATCACGGTGGTGAGCAGCGTAAAGAAGATCGCCGCCCACATGTTGTTGAGCGCACCGTGAAGGCCGCCGCGAATCATCTCCTCGGCGGGCATGTCACCAAAGATGTCGGTGGCGTTCGACGAAGCGCCGATGAAGGTGCCGAGCATTCCGGCGATCAGCGTGCAGCAGCCGAACACCACCACCATCCGTTCGGTCACCTTGGGCTCTTTGGGCAGTCGCAAAAGCGCGCACCCGACCGCACACACGCCGAACGCGATCACCACCCAGATGGTGAAACCGGCGGCCTCGATTCGATCGGCGAGCAGTGACCACACCTAACGAAGCATACGCGGCCGCGCGAAAGTTGGCGGCGATTTCACGTGAGACCAAAAATTTGCGCAGTGCGCCATGCGGAGTTAGCGTCAAACCATGTCCATCCTCTGTGTCGCGAATCAAAAAGGTGGCGTGGGCAAGACCACCACCGCCATCAACCTGGGGGCCTGCCTTGCCCAGGCTGGGCACCCCACCCTGCTGGTGGACCTGGACGCCCAGGCCAACGCCACCCTGGGCCTGGGCCTGAGCGCGGACCAGATCAAGGCCACCCTGTTCAACGTGCTGGTGGACCAGGTCTCCGGCGCGGACGCGGTGCACGAGACCCAGATCGAAGGGCTCAAGCTGATCCCGTCCCACGCCGACCTGGCCGGGGCCGAGGTGATGCTGCAGGAGCTGGAGCACCGCGAGACCATCCTGCGGCGCGCCCTGGAGCCCCTGCGCGGGGCCTACGAATACATCCTTATCGATTGCCCGCCCTCGCTGGGCTTGGTGACCCTCAACGGGCTGGCCGCGGCGGACACCGTGCTCATCCCCATCCAGGCCGAGTACTACGCCGTGGCCGGCGTGGGCTTGCTGCTGAACACCCTGGCCCTGGTGGCGCGCGAGCTGAACAAGAACCTGAGGGTGGAAGGCGCCGTGCTCACCATGGTGGACAGCCGCGCCGCCCTTAGCACTCAGGTGGTGGAGTCTGTGCGCGGCCTGCTGCGCGACCGCGTGTTCGAGACCCTGGTGCCGCGCAGCGTGCGCCTGGCCGAGGCCCCCAGCCACGGCCTGCCCATCAGCCTTTACGACCCCAAGGGCAAGGGCACCGAAGCCTACAAAGCCCTGGCCGAGGAGCTGGTGCTGCGCAGCCCGGCCCACAAGGCCGCCGCCCCCGCCCATTGAAGGAAACCAGACCCATGGCTAGACAAGCCCTCGGACGCGGACTCAACGCCCTGATCCCCGGCCACCTGCGCGACCTGGACGCCCCCGGCGCCGAACCCGGCAAGCCGCAGGAACTGCCCATCGCCGAGATACGTCCCAACCCCTACCAGCCCCGCACCGTGTTCCGGCCGGAGATGCTGAAGGAGCTGGCCGACAGCCTGCGCGAGCAGGGCCTGCTGCAGCCCGTGCTGGTGGTCAAGGCCTCGAACGGCGGCTACGAGCTGGTGAGCGGCGAGCGGCGCCTGCGCGCGGCCCAGTCCCTGGGCTGGCAGCGCATCCCGGCCATCATCAAGGTGGCCAGCCTGCAGGAGATGGCCGAGTGGGCCATCATCGAGAACGTCCAGCGGGACGACCTCAATCCGTTGGAAGAGGCCCGCTCCTACAAGCGCCTGATCGACGAGTTCAAGCTGACCCAGGAGGACGTGGCCAAGAAGGTGGGCAGGGAACGCGCCACCGTGGCCAACAGCCTGCGGCTGCTGCGCCTGCCTGCCGAGCTGCAGGGCCTGCTGGAGAAGGGCGAGCTCCAAATGGGCCATGCCCGCGCCCTGCTGGCCATCGCCAGCCC
>PLXG01000191.1 GCA_003153195.1 Myxococcales bacterium | reverse complement strand
TCGCCATGACGTTCTTGAGCGCGCCACCGAACTCCACCCCTGGCACGTCGTCGGAGGTGTAGACGCGAAATCGCTCAGCGACGAAGAGCTGTGCGGCCGCTTCCGCCGCCGCGCGGTCGCGCGAGGCCACCACCACCGCCGTCGGAAGTCCGTTGGCCACCTCTTTGGCGAAGCTCGGACCGGAGAGATAGGACAGACGTCCGGCGATGGCGCTGTCTCTCGGCAAGACATCTTTGAGCACTTCGTCCATGGTGGCGAGCGTTTCGTTCTCGATGCCCTTCGAGGCCGAGATGACCTGCGCGTTTCCGGCCATCGCGCGACCGGCGCGGCCCATCACCTCACGCACCGTGTGCGACGGAACCACCGACACGATGAACGGTTTCCCCGACACCGCTTCCTCGAGGTTCGAAGTGGGAATCAGTGTGTCGGGCAATTTTATTCCGGGAAGGTAGCGCGCATTCTCGCGTTTGGCTTGCATCTCCCGCATCGCGTCTTCGCCTCGTCCCCAAAGCGCGACGTTGTGCCCTTTTCGGCCGAGCACCATCGCCAGGGCCGTTCCCCAACTGCCCGCACCAATCACCGCGACATCCATCGTGACCTCCTTACCGGCGGACCATCATACACGGAAAGGCCTGAGCCGCCGAGACGTGCGGAGTCGAAACGATTGACCTCAGCACCGGCGACAAGATTGGCCCCTACTCGCGCGTAAATCCCTGAAAAGTGAACGCCGCGTAGATGGCACGTGCCTTGATAGTGATTGGGAGGATGGTCATGTTCGCGCGCGCAATTACGCTTTCGCTGCTAACGATGTTCTTGGCTCAGTCGTCGGCACGTGCCGCCGAGCTGTCTCCGCGCGTTCCGGTGCTGGCGCGGTTTCGTCAGGCCCGCGACCGCGTGGTGTTTAAAACCGCCAACGCGCTCGATCGAGCGGCGCCCAAGATCGCCGCTGTCGGCCTTGGAGGTGGGGCAGCCGCGTTCGTGGCCTCGGTCGGCGCAGTTTTCTTGGGCAAGGAATCGGTCGGAGCCGACGGCGTTGTGGTCAGCGGCGGATTGACGCTCGCCGGAATCACTGGCGCGGGAGCCGCCACGCTCGGAAGCCTGCTACTGAAATCGACACGCGCCTATCAGCGCGAGCAGAAACGCGTCGCGCCATCGGCACACTGATTTCGATTCTGTTGACGAACTTCTTGGGGAGGCATGATGAAGTGGCGGACGAACCTACTTACCGTCGGGAACGCAGATCCCGGGGCAGTCGGCTCCGCCGTTATTGGGATCGCAGCCGTCGGAAGTATCGTCGACACACTTTTTGCCGGCGTCGCACAGGATCCCTGCAAGTCCGCCACAGATGTCCTTTGGTTGGGGACAGGGCGCGCACGCGATACTGGGGACACTGGGAATGGGCTTCGACTTGTCGTAACAGCCGGCGAAGCTCGGCGTGCCGTTCGCATCGCAGGCCGGACAGGTTGCAGCCGAGCACCGCGAATCAACTTGGCAGGTCGCCACGTCGTCGAAGGTCGAACAGGCTACGGGCGCGCAGTCGGTTAGAGGACAGATGGGACTTGGTGGTGGCGAACTCACACAAGCCAAGAACGGTTCCGCACCGTCGCAGGTCGTAGGACAACCGAGGTCGACATAGCAGCCCTTGGTCTTTTCACAATTGGACTGACTCAGGTTTTTGCAGGTGATGTCGCCGCTTCCGCTGTCCCCGCTGATGGGCAAGGAGTTGCTGCCGCAGGCACCGAGAAAGAGAACCAGGCTAAGAAACTTTGCGTTCATGACGTACCTCCACGAACGCGATGGATAGCAATTTCGAAGCCAACGACTAAGTGGCTATCTTCACTCGATGGGGGATCGAGAAGACTCAGAATTCTGAGAGCGGTTACTCCAGATCTTCGAGCTCGGCGTCATGGTGTGTCAATGGATTGTCCGAGCGAGCGCTACGCTCCGGTTTGCGAAATAACCACCATGTCGCGCCCGCCCTTTTTCGCGCGGTAGAGCGCCACGTCGGCGGCTTCGAGCAAGCCCTCGGCGGTGGCGGCATGGTCGGGACACACGGCCACGCCGATGGAGACGGTCAATCGGCCGAGCGGTTGTTTGTCGGCATGCGCGACCGGTGCGTTGGCGATGCGCGCACGAATTTTTTCCGCGACTTCTGCGGCGCGAGCGACGCCGACGTCGTGCAGCAGAATGACGAACTCTTCGCCGCCGTAGCGCGCCACTACGTCGACCGAGCGACGATCTTCGGCGATCAAACGCGCCACTGTGCGGAGCGCCTCGTCGCCGGCCGGATGTCCTTGGCGGTCGTTGTATTTTTTGAAGTGGTCGACATCGATCATCATCATCGCCACCGGCACGCCCGAGCGAATCGATCGCTCGACCAGTTGACGAAGCTGCTCGTGCAAATAGCGATGGTTATGCAGTCCGGTCAGTCCATCGGTGACGGCCAGCAGCGACAGTCGCGTGTTGGCCTGCTCGATTTCGAAGGTTCGCTCGCGCACTTTTTCTTCCAAGTTGATCTTGGCCACTTCCAACTCAGAGTTCTTGCGCTTGAGATCCTCGATCAGAAATTCGTTCTGCCGGTGCAGTCGAAAAGTTTTGAGTAGTCCCTCCACCGTGAGCCGAAGATCGGGCTCGTCCCACGGCTTGGAGATGTAGCGATCGAGCCCGGCGCGATTGATCGCAGCCACCACTGCGTCGAGACCGGCCTGACCGGTGAGCAGCACCTTGGTGGTCGAGGGGGAACGGCGATGGACCTCTTCGAGCAGCTCGACGCCCTTCATGCCGGGCATGATCTGATCGGCGATCACCACCGCCAGCGACTCGTCATCGCGCTGCAGATCGTCGAGCAGCTCAAGCGCATCTTTGCCCGACTGCGCCACTTCGATCTGGCATTCGTTGCCGAAACGCGCGCCCAGCTGCTGCCGGAGTGCGGTGAGAATTCCCTCCTCGTCGTCGACGCAGAGGAT
>PLXG01000482.1:25921-26644 GCA_003153195.1 Myxococcales bacterium | reverse complement strand
ATCCCGACGGATTCCGCAAATCGGATGATGAAGGAAAGCGTCGCGTGGCCGAGGTCGAACCGGAAAAGAAATTCTAAAGCGGAGTTCGCATGAACTTCGTTTTAGCGCTTCTTCTTCTTACTCTTTCTGAAGAAGGAGAATCCATCATCTGAAGCAGTCTTGTCAGGCTCGGCCTCCGCTGCCGCCGTGGGCGGCGGAGGATCGAGCTTGCCGAGATCTTCGATGAGCTTACGCTGATCGTCGCTGATCTTGCGCGGCACCGCGATGGTAAAGCGCACCACCAGGTCGCCCTTGCCGCGACCTTGCACGTTGGGAATGCCGCGACCTCGCAGCACCCGCAAGGTTCCGGGCTGGGTGCCGGCGTCGATGTCGAGATCGATCTCGCCGGTCAGCGTCGGAACCTTGGTGGATCCGCCCAGCACCGCTTGCGTGTAGCTGATGCCCACCTGCGTGATCAGATCGTCCCCGTCTCGTTGAAAACGGGCGTCGGGCTCGACATGAAACGTAATGTACAAATGGCCGCTCGGCCCACCATTCGGCGACGCCTGGCCNNGCCAGGCACGCGTAGTGTCTGACCATCGTCAATTCCGGCCGGCACCGAAACCGACACTGAATCTTTTTGCGCGACCGCGCCGCCGCCGTGGCAATCCGCACATTTCTCTTTGATGATCGTTCCCCGTCCCCGGCAAGTGGGGCAGGTGGTGGCGATCATGAAGATGCCCT
>PLXG01000482.1:0-25904 GCA_003153195.1 Myxococcales bacterium | reverse complement strand
CGAAACCAAAGCCCCCGCCGAACATGTCGGCGAAATGGGACAGGATGTCTTCGACCCCGCCGAACCCTTCGAACCCGGCTTGGCGCGGCCCGGCGTGACCGTATTGATCGTAGAGCTGCCTCTTTGGGCTATCGCTCAAAACCTCATACGCCTCAGCCAGCTCTTTGAATTTGGCTTCCGACTCCGGATTGCCGTCGTTTCGATCGGGGTGGTGCTCCATCGCCAACCGACGATAAGCCTTCTTGATTTCGGCGCCGTCAGCGGTCCGAGTCACTTCCAGAATTTCGTAATAGTCACGCTTGGTCGACATGTCTCGGCCCGGCACAAGCTAACCTTCGATTGCCCATGCGTCAAGGCACGCTCGCGTTGACGCCAATTCGCTTTGGGCTACCATCTGGGGATGCCAATTTCCTTTTTACGTCGTGCACTTTCTCTCGATTGGATACGCGTGGGTCGCACCGAAGGGGCGAACGTGCTTCAGCTCTTTACGCCTAAGGTCGCGGCACACCGATCGAATCCGGCGAAGTTGGTGCTGGCCGGTTTCAGCTTGGGCGCGCTGGCGCTCGCCGGAACCGTCGCCATCAGCTCTTTCTGCCTGTTGCTCGTCGCCATGAGCGCGATCTATTTCTTGGCCACGCAGGTGCTCGGACTGCAGCTCGAAATCGACCCGTCCTCTTTCGTTCAGCGCGCTCAGAGTTACGCTCAAAACTTTCGTAACTGATTGTTCGGCGTCCCGCGCAAATCGAGCCTCTTCCTCTTTCTGCTGACGCTCGCGTGCAGTCCGGCGCTCGCCCATCAATCGAGCGTGGTCTACCTCGATCTAGGGTTGCAAGGCCGAGAGATCGAGCTGCGCTTTCAAATCGGCAACAGCGATCTCTACGAAGCCATTGGCGTCGATCGCGATCGCGCGGTCACTCGCGAAGAGATCGAACAAAACCGGGGCAAGCTGTTCGACTATCTGGCGTCGCACGTTACGGTGAAGAGCGGAAACTTCTCCTGCGAGCCGTCACCCCAAAAACTGGAATTCGCCGATCGAAATGGCTTCTTCTTCGCCGTGCCGACGCTGGCCTACGACTGCAAGCGAGTGCCGACCGATGTCTCGATCGTCTACGATCTGTTCTTCGATGTCGACCCGCGCCATCAGGCGTTCTTGCGCGTGGTGACGCCGATCGAGACCACCGGAGGAGACGAGCCACGCGAGCATGTCTTTCGCGCCGCCGATCGAACATTCAAGCTGACGCAAAAGGTCACGCTCTTCGACCACGTGCGTGACTACCTTCACCTGGGCATCGAGCACATCTTTACCGGCTACGATCATCTGTCCTTTCTTTTTGGTCTTCTGATCATCGCGGGCGCGCGCAGCTTTCGCGCCGGCATTCGCTACGTGATCGGCATCGTGACCGCGTTCACCGTCGCGCACTCGATCACGCTCCTTTGCGCGGGGTTCGGACTGTTTTCGCTGCCCTCGCGCTTCGTCGAACCGGCCATCGCGCTTTCGATTGCCTACGTGGCGGTCGAAAATTTGATCAATCCGGCGCCGCGCTTTCGTTGGCTGATTACGTTCTGTTTTGGTTTGGTGCACGGCTTCGGCTTCGCGTCGGTGCTGCGCGACATCGGACTGCCTGCCAGCGGCCTGGCGCTCTCGCTCCTATCATTCAACGTCGGCGTCGAGCTCGGTCAATTGGTGGTGGTCGCGCTCTGCTTTCCGATCCTTACGCTAATCGCCCGCTCGAAAGAGGGCTACGACCGCTTCGTCCGCGTCGGCGGATCGTGCGTGCTCGCTTCGCTGGCGACTTTTTGGTTTTTCGAAAGAGTGCTGGGAAAAGTGTGGCTGGGCGGCCATCTCGGCTGATGGCTAATTGAAGTTCGGTTGCAGTAGGCGCTGATCGTCGCCGTCTTGCCCCACTTTGGGTTTGTCTGACACTTTCTTAAATCCGCCGCCGTGCGACTTGGACGATTTTCCTGACGATGAATTTGAGACGGCCGGAGTGGTCGCGCCAGACGTCGTCTCTTTCGCGGCGACCGGCGGGATTGGCGACGTCGGAGTCGGGGTCGGAGCGGCGATGGGCGCAGCAACCGGCGGAGCGATGGGCTCTTTGGTCAGCTCGATCTGCACCTTCTTGGTCCGCTCGGGATCTACGGTGGTGATGACATCCTTGTAGCCAGCGAGATGGAGTCGCACGTCGAAGGTCTGTCGCGCCGCGCTCGGCTCGATAGAAAAAGCATAAGGCGTCTTTCCGATCGGCCGCCCGTCGGTACGCGACACCTCTGCGCCAGACGGAGTCGTCTCGAGCGCGATCGAAATCGGTTGCTGCACCGCAGGGGTCGATCCACCGCGCACCAAGATCAGTGCCACCACTGCCACCACCACCACGGCCGCCCCCGCCCAGAGCGACATCGAGCGCGCCTTGGGAGCTTCGGCCGGCATCTGTGTGCTGAGCTCAGTGGCGACGCCGGAGAGCGTGGTCCGGTGCGGTGGCGCGACGCTGGTCGGCCCACGCATGGATCCGCTCTTCATTTCGGTGGGCAGCTCGTGGACCGACGCCTCGACCGTGTCCTTCTTTTCTTTTACCAGCGTCTCGAGATGGGTCGGCGCAATGAGCGAGCTCATCGAGGGTGGCGCGCCCGGAAGCGCAACTACTGCAAGATCGGTTGCCGGCAGCGCGCTCACCGGCAGTTGCGTCACCGGCAATTGCGTCGCCGGCAATTGNNGCGTCGCCGGCAATTGCGTCGCCGGAAGTTGCGTCGCCGGAAGTTGCGTGGCAGGCAGTTGCGTCGCCGGAAGTTGCGTGGCAGGCAGTTGCGTCGCCGGCAGTTGTGTCGCTGGCAGCGGTGACGCCGCCATCATGGTGTCTAGGTGCGCAACCGCCGCCGGCGGCACCGAGACCGGCGAGGGCAAGGTGCGATAATTCTGCAGATGGATGTCCGGCGCCGCGATGGCCGCCGCAAAATCGTCCATCGAGTGAAATCTCTTCTCGCGATCTTTTTCGAGCGCGTGGAGAACGATCGCTTCTAGTGCTGGCGGAATCTTTGGGTTGAGCGCCGACGGACGCTCAGGCGTTCGCGTCAAGTGCGCCACCAACACCTCGCCAAATCCATCGCCGGAAAACGGCACCCGCCCGGTGAGCAGCTCGTACAAGACGATGCCCAGAGAATAGATGTCGGAGCGCGCGTCCATGTTGCCACGGCCCTCGCACTGCTCCGGGCTCATGTAGGCCGGCGTCCCGATCACCAGGCCGGTGCGAGTCTTGGCCGAGTTTGCCTGGTCCCCGATCAGCTTGGCGATGCCGAAGTCGAGGATCTTGACGAAGTTCGGATCACCGCCGCGATGGCAAAGAAAAATATTTTCCGGCTTCAGATCGCGGTGAACGATGGCCTTCTTATGACTCGCCGACAGCGCCGAGCAGCACTGCGTGATGATGTGCGAGGCCTCGCGAAAATCGAACCCGGTCCGGCGCAGGCGAGCCGCGATGCTCTCGCCCTCCAGGTACTCCATGATGAAATAGACGACCTCCGAATTTCCCGGGCCGGTGGTCTTTCCATAGTCGATGATGTCGACGATGTTGGCGTGTCCGATGTCGTTGACCGATCGCGCCTCGATGAAAAATCGAGTGATGATCTCCTCTTTAGAGACCAGGTCATCGAGCAGTACTTTGACGGCCACCCGCTTGCCGATGAGCGGATGTTCCCCCAGATAGACCGCGCCCATCCCGCCCTCTCCGATCTTGGCTTTGATCAGATAGTTCCCGATACTTCTTCCGATGAGGGACATGCGCGCTCTGGGCGAAAAGGCCCGACAAACTAGGTACTTGAAGATACAGGCCGCAAGCCTGTCGCGTCAAGAGAGACCGAGGGGAAGACTACTTTTGCGGAGCCGCTGGAGCCTTGGTCTGCCGGCTCGATTTCACCCCAGGAATGCTCTTCATATCAATCAGTTGTGAGAAGCCCTTTTTCCGAACCACGCCCTGCCACAGGGCCGGACGATAGACGTCGCCGGCCAAAAGCGAGGTGATCACCGCGCACATGGTGGGGTTGACCGCGGACGCCATGAGCACGTTGCGCAGGCTCTCGGAATAGAACTCGTGAACCAGGCCCTTGAACAGATCCATGCCGGATTGGCACTGCGTCTGATAGTTGGCGAATTCGGCGGCGGCGAAGTTGCCACTGGTGAGCGCACGATCGATGTGCTCGGCCGCAAACTTGGCGCCGTGAATCGCAAACAGCACGCCGGTCGAAAAGAGCGGATCGACGAACGCCGCCGCGTCGCCCACCATCAGCATGCGATCGCCGTAGAACTGCTTGCAACGATACGACCAGTTTCCCTGCGCGCCGACCGGCAACACCGGCACCGCGTCGCGCATCAGGTGCTTGAGGTGGGGAAGCCCTTCGAGGGCCTTGTCCATCATCTCTTTAGAGGACGCGCCGCGATTGATCTTGGTGAAGTTTTTTTCGAACACCATTCCGACGGAGGTGTCGCCATCGTTGAACGGAATGAGCCACCACCAACCGCCGTTGAACAGGCCGATCAGAATATTTCCTTCGTCAGCGCCCGTGGAGCGATCGATGTTTTGGTACATGCAATGAACCGCGGCGTTGGTGGTCACCATGCCATCGGGCTCTTTGAGATTGCGCTCCACGCCCATCATCGCGTCGCGCCCAGTGGCATCGACGAACATCGGTGCGGTCACCGAATATTTCTTGTCGCCGGCGCTGACGTGAACGATCACACCGTCGGGATTGAAGTCGACCCGCTCGACCTTGCTCTCTTGTCGGACTTCGGCGCCGAGCGATTCGGCGTGCTCGAGGAGCATCTGATCGAACTCGGCGCGCTTGACCTGAAACGCATAAGGACGGCCCGGCGAAATGGCCGAATCGAAGTAGTAGGTGAACTCAGCGCCGCTCTCTTCGTGAATGAACTTTGCGCCCGGTTTGTGGATGTAACGCTCGTTCATCTTTTCGAACACGCCGAGCTCGCGCCAGATGTCGTTCGAAAACGGCAACATCGATTCGCCGATGTGAAAACGTGGAAAGCGAGCGCGCTCGAGCACCAGCACCGATCGCTTTTTCTGCCGTAGAAAATTTGCCGTCGACGAGCCTCCCGGCCCACCTCCAGCGATGATCACGTCGAAATCGAACATGCGCGGATACTACAAGAATCGGGTTCGATTGACAGCCCCGGTCAGAGAATCCAACATGGACCCATGCGGAAAGAACTGCTCAGCGCCGTCATCCTGCTCGCGGGAGTGACTTCCTGCGGCGGGAACGATACGCCCGCGCAATGCGACGACACCCCGTGCACCTCCGGTGACACGACGAAAACTTTTCAGACCTGCTGCAACGGCGACTCGGACAGCTCATCCTGCGCGCTCACGCTCGGCCCGGACCAGTGTACTTGCACGGTCACGCCGGCAGACCCGATGGTGAACTGTTGTGCGCAACAGATCACCGACTACTGCGACCAAGCGTCACCTTAATTAATTGGAGTTCGCTTAGCCAGGGTTGACGCACGCACCGTCCGCGCAGATCCGATCGCCCTTGCAATCGGTGTCCTTGGTACAGGCGGACGCCCTGGACTTTTTCCTGCGCTCTTTCGGATGTGTGCACCTGCGATCGTCGTCGCAGATTCGATCGCCCTTGCAATCCGCGTCCTTGCTGCACTCGGCCTCGGTCGAACCGTTCTCCGCAGGGGCTTCGTCGCCTCGTCTCAGTTCCTCGATTGCGTCACCTATGACTTCGATTTGATCACCTACGAGGAAGGGCCGGAAGTCGGGGTTGATGGTGGGGGTCAACGTCCCACTGAAGACCAGAATTGGTCGACCACGCTCGCTTTCGACGCTTTGAATGATGACCTGTTCCTGCGTTGCAGTGACTCGAAAGAAAACGTTAGTTCCGGGGATAGGGACCCGGCTCGCCTCTGGCTTGTCATAATCGGAAAGGTCGACATTTTCAGCATCGGAATGTGTCGGCAGCGTCGACGAGCCAAGAGTTTGCTGGTACGAGGATGCCTGGCGGTAGGCGTCGCGTGAGCGGTTTACCAATTCCTTGAGTTTCTCTCGTCTTTGAGGATTCTTCAATTCCTTGATGGGCGTGTCGGCGTTCATGTTGAATGCCTCCTGCGCACGATCTGCAGCTTGGATGGTCTTCATGAAGTTAGGGTCGCGCTTCACTCGGCTGTTCACGAAATCTGCGGTTGTCATTGAGGTGGCGCATCCTCCTGCCACCAGAGCGGCAAGCAGGGCGGCCGCTCTGGCCGCGAGGAGCCATCTTCCCATCGGTTCCGTCACCATGCCCGATCTCCTTTGTGCTCTCTTGTCAGCCAATCATTATACAATCTATCGGTCGTGTTTGTCGAACACTTGCCACGCTACCAGCGTGCGGAATGCTCACCAAGCACGCCGCAGCCGTGTGCCGCTCCATCGCCGCAAACATCCGGCTGGCGCGGCTGCGTCGAGGGTGGACGCAGGAGCAACTCGGCGAGGAGGCGGAGGTCGCGCCCCGGTACGTGCAACGAATCGAGACCGGCCGCATCAACCCAAGCGCCGTTGTGCTCGCAGCCCTCGCGGACGCCCTGGGTATTAATCCTGGTCAGCTGTTTCGACCCGCCAAGCTCGGGGAGCGCCCCGAAGGACGGCCTTCCAAAGCAGGCAGGCGGTTCCAGACGGAGAAATATAATCTGCAGTCACAAGCCGCAGAACCACGCGCCGCCTACGGAAAAAGTCGTCATCGACGCACTCATTGAGTGCTCGCCTGCTCGAGTCAGGCTGGCGATCAGATTAGGTCGAGCTCGTCGAGGAATCGCTTGCGCTGACCTTCCACCATTAGGTTGCGCTCGGCGGCGTCATAGCGATTTCCGCGATATCCGGTTTGAATGTCTTCGAACTTGCCGCGCTCCTGCGTGATGATCTCACGGAAGCGTCCCACCTTGGCGGTGATCTCTTTTTGGTTGCGCGCGAAGTAGGCCACCAGCGACACCGCGGCGCCAGCGGTGAGCAGCACGCCGATGGGTCCGCCGAGCGCCCACCTGAGCGCCAAGCGAAGCGCCACCACGCTGGCCGCGCCAAGCGCCATGCNNCCTTTTTCGCCGCTGACCGTCTGCTTGGCCATCTCCAACATCTGACCGGAAGCGAGGATGAGCGCGATGAAGTTGGCGCGGCGATTCTTCCATCCGCGCTCGTAATATTCTTTGATGGCGAGCCGAAGATATTCTTCGAACGTATCGTAACTCGCGCTGGTTTCCGTCGAACCGTCCGCCATCTTTGCCTCCCAGGCCCCTTTCTGACAACTTAACAGTGGATATGCGCTTTGCAAAGGTCACCCTCGCGCTCGTTCTAGTTACGGCGGCCGCACGCGCCGGCGCCCTCGACCTGGCGAAAAAGGGCGAAGCGCTCCGCCTGTCCGGCAAATACGCCGAGGCCAGGACCCTTCTGGAAAAGGCGAGCGCGAAAGATCTGGCGGCGCGCCTCGAGCTCGGCCTCCTATACAAAGAGACGGGCGAGCCCGATCGCGCCAAGGCGATTTGGAATCAGTTTTTCGACGACTACGAGTCGGGCGCCATCGATAAGAAAAATGCGCGCGCGCTCCTTTACGTGGCGCTGGCTGCGCAGCATCTGGGAAGCATTCAAGATGCCAATGACACCTTTCGCGATGCAGTCGATGCCGATCCCAAGGGCAAAGACGGCGCGCGCGCCAACGTCGAATGGGCGGCGCTCTTTTTGGAAAAATATGACGCCGGCCACGCCGAGGTCTCGCTCGATGAAGCATTAAAGATTCTGCCCGACGACGCCGACGCACATGCGCTGATGGCGCGGGTGAAGCTCGAACAGGGATATGACGTGGCGTCCGCCGAGGTCGCGCTCGGCAAAGCGCTCAGCGCAAATCCGCGACACACCGGCGCGCTCGCCATTCGAGCAGAGCTCTTGATCGACAACGAAGAATATTCGGCGGCGCAAAAGATCTGCGATCAGATTTTGCGAATCAATCCAGAGGACGAGCGCGGACACACGCTCAAGGCGGCGGCGATGCTGCTCACCGACGACAAGGCGGGGTTCGCGGCCGAACGAGATCGAGTGCTCAAGACCAATCCCTATGCTTCGCGATTTTTTCACGGCGTGGCCGAGTTCATGGTCAAGCAGCACCGCTATCTCGAAGCCGATGAGCTGGAGGCTGCGGCGCTCAAAGCCGATCCCAAAGATTCGGTGGCGCGCGCGGCGCTGGGATCGAACCTGCTCCGCCTCGGGCGCGATGCGGACGGACTGGCGGCGCTGCAGGCGGCCTGGAAGGGCGATCATTACAACGTTCGCACTTACAATCTGCTCAACCTGTTCGAGGATGTGATTCCCAAATCGTACGCGTTGGTCGAGCGAAAGCCGTTTCGTTTTCGCTTCTCTATAAAAGAGCAGGCCGTCCTCGAGCACTATTTGGCGCCTTTCGTAGAGGGCGAATATGCGGAGTTGGTCAAGCGTTACCACTTCACACCGTCGGGACCGCTCACCGTCGAGCTGTTCACCGATCCGCAACACTACGCGGTGCGCACGGTGGGTTTGCCCGGATTGGAAGCGCTGGCAGTCACCTTCGGCCAGGTGATAACCGGCATGTCTCCGACGGGAAAATTTCATTGGGGCATGGCCATGTGGCACGAGGTCGGTCACATTTTTTCGATTCAACTTTCAAATTCGCGTGTGCCGCGCTGGTTCACCGAAGGACTTTCGGAGTGGGAAACCGCCAACCACAACACCAGTTGGACCCGCTATACGCATGCCGAGCTCTACCGAGCGCTGGCCACCGGCAAGGTGCATTCGGTCGGTGATCTCAACGCGGCGTTCAATCGTGCGCGCGACATTCAGCACATGGTGGTGGCCTATCACGAGGCGGCGGAGGCGGTATCGTTTTTGATTCGACGCTTCGGCATCGAAAAGGCGCGGCAGGCGCTGCTGCTATTCGCCCAGGGAAAGCAGACACCGGAGGTGATCACGACAGTGACCGGGCTGCCGCTCGCGTCATTTGATGAGGCATTTCTCGCCGATCTGCATCAGCGATTGTCGGTCTACGACGGACAGTTCTTCGTGCGCTCGAGCGACTACTCCGACGTCGAGGCGCTGAGTGCGCAGATGAAAAAAGATCCGAACGACCTGACCGTCAAAGGCTTGTATGCGCTCGCGCTCATCGATGCGCACAAAGGAGAAGAGGCCAAGACCGTCGTCGATCAAGGATTGAAACAACAAGGCGAACGGCGCTATCTGCTGCTGGCGGCGGCACGGCTGGCGTACCGACTCAAAGACCATGCGCTGGCACTCGAGCTTTACGACGATCTGATCGCGCAAAAAGGCGACGGCTTCGACGCGCGTTTTGGCCGCGCGCAATCGCTGTCAGCGCTGGGAAAGCCGGCCGAAGCCGACTTCGAGCGGGCCAAGAAGCTCGATCCCGATCGGGTCGAGCCCTATCTGGCGCTGGCGAAGATCTACGACCAGAAGCATGACGATCGTGTACTCGCGGAGCTGGAGAAAGCGGCCACCATCGACATCATGGACGGCTCGATCACCAAGCATCTGCTGGAAAAGTACGTCGAGAAAAAAGATTGGTCGGACGCGATGCGCGCGGGCGAGCGGGCGCTGTTCGTCAATCTCTTCGACGGCGAGGTGCACATGAATCTGGCGCGCGCTTACGGCGCAGTGAAACGAAATGCCGATGCAAAAAGTGAGCTCAAGATGGCTGCGCTGTGCGAGCTCGACGAAGCGCAAAAGAAAATGCTCGCGGATCTCAAAGCGCAAATTCACTGACCGCTATTTTTTCGCGCCTTCCGAAATCCTCGAAAGCAAGTGAGAAAAACTGCGCATAAGATCGCAAGCCCCAACGGGGGCAGCCGAAGATTGGCCTCGCCATACCTCCTGCCCGTGATCAGTAACAGCCCGGCTCCTACCGACAAAAACATCCCGGCGGCACCCAGGAAGACACCCAATCGGCCTACGAAGATTGAGGTACCTTTCCACACGCCGCGATAGAGCCTCAACAAAAGGGAAGTGCCGCCGACTACCATTCCTATTGCGACCAAGGTGACGATCAGTTCGCCGGCCTGGTGCTCTTGAAAATAGCCCAACAGAGACACTGGAACGAGGATGAACCCGAAAAGTGCGACCCCTGATGCGATCAACATCGCGATTTGCCGCGCACGCACCTCGAGTTCCTCGGGCGTTGGATTTTGTAGGCTCATCAGGTCGCCGTCGCCAGCATGGGCAGCTTCACCGTAAAGGTGGTGCCGCGTCCGACTTCACTCGCCACATCGATGTTGCCGCCGTGCTCGAGCACAATCTGCTGCGTCAGCGCGAGCCCGAGACCGGTGCCACCGTCTTTCGTCGAGAAAAAGGGATCGAAGATGCGCACCAGATGCTCCGGCTCGATCCCCATCCCGGTGTCTGTGATGCGAAGCTCGACCTTGCTCGATTCGCCCGCGCGCGAGGAGCCGGTGCGCGCCGCGTAGAGCGTGAGCCGCCCGCCGGACGGCATCGCTTCCGCCGCATTTCGCAACAGGTTGAGCAGGGCCTGCCTCATCTGATTTTCGTCCGCGGCCACCGTCGGCAGATCGGGATCGATCTTCACTTCCACCACAATCTTTCGTTTTTCCAGCTCGCTCTTCATGAACGACAAGAGCGAGGTCACGATGGCGCCCAAATCTTCGCGCTCGAGCTTGGGACGAGGCAAGCGGGCGAAGCGCAAATATTCCTCGGTGATCTCGGTCAGGCGATCGACCTCTTTGACAATCGATCCGACCAGTTTGCGCGCCTCCGGCAGATTGGCTGTACCGTCGGCCAGCTCCTCTTCGAGCAGCTCGGCGTTCAGGCCGATCGACGAGAGCGGATTGCGCACCTCATGGGTGATCTGCGCCGCGATCTGTCCGACCGCCGCTAGCCGCTCCGATCGAATGAGCCGCTGCTCGCGCTCTTCCAGCGCCGCCGCCATCCCGTTGAACTCGCGACCGAGCGCGCCGATCTCGTCGGGCGAGGAATCATCGACCCGCTGTCGATAGTCGCCGCGCGCCACCTCTTTGGCGTGCTCGGCCAATCGCCGAAGCGGCTTGAGAGTGCGAATCGCCACCAGCATCACCATGATCGCCACCGCAGCAGCGACGACGGCGAGGCCGAGCGCGATCCACACCGCGCGACTCTCTTCCAGCTCCATTCGCAGCGCCGCCTCTTGCGCGCGCAGCCGCACTTCCGAAAGCAGCGAGCCGATCTCACGACGAATTTGCTGCTCGCGGCTGAGCAAATGCTCGCTCGCCGACTTGAGCTCTTCACTCGGCTCGGCGGTGGCGGGCGGTTCGCCGATGGGACCGAAGACCAGATCGAACAGTGCTTCATCGGCGCGAAAATCTTCGCCTACTCGCTCGAGCCGCGTCCGCAATTGCTGCAGTAACGCGTGCTCCTCGACGGAAGATCGCAGCTGCTCGAGTGCCGCCAGATGGTTCGTCACCGCCGGTAGCTGTTGATTGAGTCGAATTCGGCGCAGGTCGTCGATGGCCGCTTTGACCCATCTCGGCACGTGCTCGCGACCCTCGCCTCGATTCATCTCCTCGACCAGCAGCTTGTGACTGGTCTGCAGCTCGACCAGCTCGAAGCGAACCTCGGAATAGCCGTGCGATACCAAGCGCAGCTCATCGGCCATATTGCGCATGGTGAAAGCACCATAGGTGACCACCCCGCCGAAGATGGCCAGGACCACTGCGAACCCCAAGAAAATCTTGGCCGAGATCGACAACCGCATTGCGGACGAGAGTGTATAATGCGCCCGCATGCCTCGCTACCGCCTGATGCTCGGATTGACGTTTCTCATCGGTTTAGGGCTGGCCTCCCCGGCCGCCGCCGACACCTCCTTGGCGGTTTTGGGAGTGGAAGGCTCGGGAGTTCCCGCCGAGCTGGTCCAGCAGATCACCGATGCACTTCGCCAGCGCGCCGCCATCACAGCTGGAATTCGCATGTTGCCGGCCAAAGACCTGGTGGAGATGAAGCTGGTCTTCGGCTGCGATGCCGAGCTACCGGGGTGTATGGCGCAGGCGGGAAAATCGCTCGGCGCCGAAAAGCTGCTCTACGGCAGCATCAAGCGCGCCGGCGGAAAAGTGCCATCGGTGCTGGTCAACCTCTACGTCCTCGACGTAAGCACCGGGTCGATTGAAAAATCGCTGAGCGAAAAGATCGCACGCCGCGATCTTCGCACCGACATGATCGAATCGATCGCGCTGCACTGGTGGGGATCGCTGATCGACATTCGCACCACCGCGACGCTGACGGTGCTCTCCGATCCGCCCGACGCGTCGCTTTCGATGGATGGGCAGCCGGTGGGAAGAACGCCGGCGATGCTAAACAATCTGCAACCGGGCGTGCACACCCTCACCTTCGCGCTGGCCGGGCGTTTGTCTGCCAAACGAACGGTCGAGCTTCGTCCCGGCGGAACGCACGAGCTTCAGGTGGCGCTCGAATCGGAGGCGCAGATCGAGAAGCCCAAGCCGAGGCCGGTCGAGCCGCCGCCGCCATCGATGGTTGATACCAAGACGCCGGTACTAATCGCGAAGACTCCACCGAAGCGCACCGGCCCGACGCATTCGGGGCGCGCCACCCTCATCGTAGGCGGCTGCTTGCTCGGCGCGGCGGCGGTGCTGGTGGTGGCGTCCGCAGCTTCATATGCGCATGCGCTCGACGATGAAGATCGCACGGCCTACTACGCCCCGACGGTGCGCACCAATGCCGCTTCGGCGAACGCCTACAACGCCGCGGTCTCCGACGGCAGAAGCAGCATGAACGCGGTCAATGGGCTGACCGGCGCATATATCGCGCTGGCGGCGGGCGGCGCGGTGGCCCTCGGAATTGGCATCTATCAGCGCCTGCATCCGTCCAAAGAGGAGAAAATCGCTGGGCGTCACCAGTCTTGGTACGTCGCGCCGACGCTCGGCCGCGATGGAAACGGCGCCACCGCCGGCTTCAAATTCTAGAGCGCATCTCACAAATCCTCCCGTCGCCGTTTCGGTCCCTCGGCACGGCTCGCTTCGTTGCTCCTCCCTTAAATACCGATTGGTATTCGCGGTCGTCGCGCCTTGCGATCCGGCCTGCGGGACTCGAACCGGCTCGGTCCGGATTTATGAGATGCGCTCTAACGCTAGAAGTTCAGGAAGGTTCGATCGTTTTCGATTCCGATCTTCGACAGCATCTCACGCGCGTCGGTGACCATCGCCTTGGGTCCGCACAGAAACGCCACCGCCGTCTGGGCGCCCGCGCTCAAGCTCGAATGCGCACCGGCCGCGGCCTGAACATATCCGCGAGGACCGTGCCACTCGGCGCTCGGTTGCGAGCAGCACAGGAGCAGATCGATACCCGCCTCCTGCCAGCCGCGATGCTCATTCCGGTAAGCGAAATCGTCTTCGTGGCGCTGCCCGTAAAAGAGGGTGACATTTCCAAAGTCGCTTCGGGCGGCGACGACGTGCTGAATCACCGCGCGCAGTGGCGTGATTCCCGAACCGGCGGCGAATAAAAATAGATTTTTTCCGCGCGCCTGATCGATGGGAAATCCGCGACCGAACGGCGCGGTGGCTTCGAGCGCGGCACCTTTTTGCGCGTGGGCGATCACCGCGTCGGAGATGGGGCTGCCGCGTTTGACCAGCAGCTCGGTGGGGCCTTTGACCGGCGCATTGGCGATGGCGAAGTAGCCATCCTTCTCCGGCTCGGAGTTGGCGCTGCGCGGGCGAAGGCGAACGACCTGACCGGGCACGCGATGGAGCTCGCCGATGGAGCCCAGGTCGAGGCGCAAACCGCGAAGCAGCGCGGTCTCGTCCCAGGAGTCGAGGACCGGCACGGACACGAAAGAAGGTGCGTCAACCATACCGGAAATTTAGCACGATTTTAGAGCGGCGGATGGGGCTGGTCAGGGACAGCACCGGCGCGGTCAGGGCAGCTCGATGCGCCAAGCGCCGCCTTCGCGCACACACTCGACCCGATCGCGCTGGCCATGCGGTCCCACCACTTCCACCGTGGCGTGATCGCCGCTGACATTGATCTCCTCGACAGCGCTCGGCTGGTAAGCAGGCGAGGTCCATCCGACCGCCAACATCTCCTCCGGTCTGACATCGCGATGACCGGCCATCTCGCGCGCAGTTTTGGCTCGCTCGTCGAGTGCGGCTCGGGTGTGCGCTCCCAGCAGCTGATAGACCTCTTTGCGATCTTGAGTGGCGGAAGCGGCGATGAGCGCCCGCACCGCCGAGACGGGAGTTCGCTCGCCCTTGGCGCAGGTGCAGGCGATCAGGACTGCACCGAGCAACACTTTTTTCAGCGAAGTCACCGGCGAGAGCTAGTACAGACCCAGTTTCTCGCGGACCGTGCGCATGGTCTCCTGCGCCACTTTGCGCGCGGTCTGTGCGCCGTCGCCGAGGATCTGGCGAATCTTTTCTGGATGCGCCCGCAGCTCGGCCGACTTTTCCCGCAGTGGCTCGAAATAACGAATCACGTTTTCCGCCAGGGCGCGCTTGGAGTCGACGCAACCGGCCGTGGCCGATCGGCAACCTTCGTGTAGTCGCGCCGTCTCTTCCGGCGAAGCGAAGTATCCCTGCAGGCCGCACACGTAACAGCTCTCCGGATGGCCCGGATCAGTCTTGCGCAGTCGGGTGGGGTCGGTGAACGCATTTTGTAATTTTTTGCGAATCACGTCGGGTGCGTCTGAGACCTGCAACGCGTTGCCCAGGCTTTTCGACATCTTCTGTTTGCCGTCGAGCCCGAGAATTTTGAGCGCCTTGGTATGAATCGGCATCGGCTCGGCGAACGTTTCACCGAAGCGGCCGTTGAACCGGCGCGTGATCTCGCGCGCCAACTCGAGGTGCTGCACCTGATCGACACCGACGGGAACGCGGGTCGCGCGATAGAGCAAAATGTCTGCCGCCATCAGCACCGGATAGTTGAGGATGCCGGCGTTCACCACTTCCACTCGCTCGCTCTTGTCCTTGAACTGGGTCATGCGAGTGAGGTCACCATAAGGCGTCACGCAGTTCAGAATCCATTCGAGCTCGGCGTGCTCATGCACGTGCGACTGCACGAACAACGTGCACTTGTCGGGATCGACCCCCGCCGCCAGCAGCTCAGCGGCCATCTCTTCCACGCGTGGCGCCATGTCTTTCGGCTCGTAGTCCTGCGTGAGCGCGTGCAGATCGACGATCGAATAGAAGCAGCGATATTTCCCCAAAAGGTCGACCCAGCTTTGGACCGCGCCGAGAAAGTTGCCAATGTGAAATCCGCCCGTGGGCTGGATCGCCGAAAAGACCGTCTCCATGCGAACCTCGATAGTCGTCGCGCCTGACCCTGTCAAGGCCGGTCAAGACCCATTCAACAGTAGAGGGACGCCGAAAAAATCGCCAGCGCGCGTGGCACAAAACCGCCGGTCGTTTGGGAAAATGGAGCCGGATCCAATATAATGGTGTGGTATTAGCTCTCGCGTTCGGAGATGGAATGAAGAGATTTGTACTCATGATGTCGCTGTCGGCCTGCGCGGCTCATGCTCCGCCGCCGGCCTATCCGGTGACGCCGTCGCCAGAGCCGCAGCCAGTGGTCGTCTTCGAATCTCCCCCGCGCATGGCTGCGCCCGAACAGATTGCGTCGACGCGCGGTCCGGAGGCGATCACCGTCGACCGAGCTCCGCCGCCGGCGCATAGCGAGTTTCGTCCTCCAATTCCATTTCACGGCGCGCTCTGGATTGCCGGGCATTGGCACTGGAACAACGGACAATGGGAGTGGGTGGCAGGTCGCTGGGTCGGGCTGCCTCGTCGAAACGCAGTTTGGGCCACGCCCACCTATCTGAGCCGAGACGGCAGGGTGCAATACGTGCCAGGCCACTGGCGCTACGGTGAAGAGTTCGAAGTGCCCACCAATACCGATCCGATTCCCGATACGCCATCGTCGTCGATTTCAACGCCGCCGATCGCAGGCGGTCTCGCGCCAGGCCAAAAAAATCCGCGTCCAATTTTGAGCCCGATCAAAGCGCTGCCAACGCACGGAACCTTCGCCGCGCCACCGCCGAAGATCCAAACGAAACAGACCCAGCCGGTGAAGATTTTCCCGCCCGTCGCTCCCGCCCCGCACAGATCTCCTCCGCCGCTCCACCCCGACTCCCAACACCCATAAATATTCATTTTGCGGACGTACGCCGCGATCGGGCCGACTGGCGCATCATCCGCCGACCAAGCGAGGACGTCCGCCGCGATCGGGCCGACTGGCGCGTGCGTTACTCGCGGATGTTGGTTAGTCCGTGGCGCTTTAGTAGCTCGCGCAAATGGTAGCGCGTAAGCCCTGCCTCTTGCGCCGATCGCGTGATGTTGCCTTCGTGTCGCTCGAGCAGCGATCTCAGATATTGCGATTCGAACGCGTCGACGACGCGCTGCTTGGCCTCTTTGAACTCGAGGCCGGGCACCAGCGACGGGTTTTCGAATCCGCTGCTTTCACCGGGCGTCGACTGCCGAATCGGCGTCGGATCGCGATTGAAAACCAGATCGGATCGCTTGATCTGCGGACCGTCGCCGAGCGAAGCGGCGCGCTCGACCACGTTCTTGAGCTCGCGCACGTTGCCGGGCCAGTTGTGATTGAGCAGCCCTTGAACCGCGTCGGGCGCAAAGGTCATGCTCATGCCGCGCCGGCCGCCCATCTCTTTGAGAAAAACTTCGGCCAGGCCGGGAATGTCCTCGCGTCGTTCGCGCAAAGGCGGCAGCTCGATCTGAATCACCGACAGCCGGAAATAGAGATCTTCGCGGAAGGTGCCGAGGTTGACCATCTGACGCAGATCGCGATTGGTCGCCGCGATCACCCGCACATCGATCTTGATCAGCTTGTCGCCACCGACGCGTTTGAGCTCGCGATTTTCCAGCACTCGCAAAAGCTTGGGTTGGAGATTGACATCGAGCTCTCCGATTTCGTCGAGAAAGATGACGCCGGTGTGCGCCTGCTCGAAGCAACCTTGATGTTGCGCCACCGCACCGGTGAACGATCCCTTCTCGTGACCGAACAGCGTCGATTCGATGAGATCTTTGGGAATCGCGCCGCAGTCGAGCACCACGAACGGCTTGTTCTTCCGCGCCGACGCCTTGTGAATCCCCGACGCGATCATCTCTTTGCCGGTGCCGGTCTCGCCGGTCACCATCACCGTCAAATCCGACGGGGCGACCTTCTCGAGCGTGGCGAAAATTTCGCGCATGCGCACCGAGCCGCCAATGATGTCCTCGAAGTTGTCGCGCTTCGAAAGCGGAATCTCGACGATGTCTTGCAGCGGCTGAAAGCGAATGTCCGAATGCCCGACGCGAAATTCCATGCCAGGCTTGAGATAGACCTCGCGAATGCGCATGTCACCGACGTACACACCGTTGGTCGAATCGAGATCGCGCAACCGATAACCGTCGTCGCGTGCGGCCACTTCGAAATGCGTCGACGAGATCGCTTTATCGGGAAGAATCAGGTCGTTGATCATCGAACGACCGCCGGTCACCCGCTGCTTGCCGATCTCGACCTCTTTGCCTAATTCGGGCCCTGAGATCACGACCAGCTTCGACTTGCGCAGATGACGAACGGTCGGACGACCACCGTCGAAAATGGTAGTAAGCCCAGCTTCCTCGAACGGACTCGGTGGATTCGCCACGGGTCAAGGATGATAACCCAAGGAGAGCCGATTCCGAAATCCTCGATCAAAAAATTTACGGTCATTTCACCGGTGGTTCACCAGTCCGTTCCGCTTTCATTTTTGAACTCGGCTCACTCGAGTATTGGGTCGCGATCGAGGCCGCCGGAAATGACGCGATAGCGCCGCCGTCTTCGCCAGGCCGAGAAGCGACGAAGCGGGTTGGGGATGGGTGCGCGCCCGCGGCGCAAATGGAGCGATTGAAGCCGCCATGAAAAGACGAAAAAAGCCGCGCACGGCGCCGTGATCAGGGCTGCGACATACGCCTCTTGCACCAGAAAATAGCCTGTCAATCCAACTACTAAAGCGAGAACAGCGATTCGAAGTGGCCGCGCTTGCCAGGTCCTTTTAGGCTGTAATGTCGGACCTTGGGCGGAGGGCCACATGATCCTTGTTTTAGGGACGCCAAAATGTTCCGCAAGCGGGATCCGACCAGCCCGGCAAGGGGGCTACGGACAGCCGCCATCGGCCGCTTGCGCCGCAGTAGGGAGCGGGTGGACACCGATCTCGACCACGTCAAGGTTCACGATTTCGGCGGCATGAATGATGCGTACTGCCGGAGCCGGCGTCAGACCTTCGGATGCCACGTCATCCGCAGCCGACGGATCGAATGCTCGTAGAGAGACCGCAAAGGTGCCCGACGGAATGATGAACGGGGTGGTGGCCTCGCGAGCGTTACACGCGAATTCGAGGCGTGTGTCGTCGGCCAGCACCTCCGATCCGCTATCGGTCGGCGATGCGACGACTACCTTGACGCGATGGACGATCCACGATGAGGAGACGCCACAGGTTTCGCTGTACATCGCGGTGCAATTGCCGTCTATGTCTGCGACGTCGCGCGGATCAAATCGCGCGCCAGTGGAGAGATCGACGATCTGCCAGCGCACGCTGACCGCGCCGCCGTTTCCCGCACACCCCGTGGCCAGCAAAAGCCCGAGCGAAGTGAGAAAGCGAAGCGCGCGCATCCGATCGAATTCTAACATACGAATCGCTTTGAAACCGCGTAGGTAGGTTTGACGCGTCCCACCTCGCATGGTACCCAAAGATGCAAGATGGCCCTCCTTCTACTCGCCGGCTCCGCGGGAAACTTCGACCTCCTCCAACTGCTCCTCGGCTCGTCGGGAATGGTGCGAGGCGTTCTGTTCCTTTTGGTGTGCCTCTCGATCATCGGCTGGTACGTGATCCTTTATAAGGGCTTTTACTTGTGGCGCGCGCAGGGCGAGAGCCTCCGCTTCCTGGAAAATTTCTGGCAGGCCAAGCGCCTCGACGCAGTTTATCAGCAGGCTGAGCAGACCAAGCGCAGTCCGCTCGCGCATATGTTTCGCGCCGGCTACGTCGAGCTCTCGAAGTTACAGAAAGACAAAGAGGGCCACGACGCGTCGCTGCACGAATCGGCCGGCGATCTGGAGAACATCGAACGCGCGCTGCGTCGTGCGTCCACGCGCGAAGCGACCGTGCTCGAAAGCATGATTCCGTTTTTGGCCACCGTCGGATCGGCCGCGCCATTCATCGGACTTTTCGGAACCGTAGTCGGCATCATCGACGCGTTTCACAACATCGCCAATCAGGGTTCGGCCAATTTGGCGACGGTCGCACCGGGCATCGCCGAAGCGCTCGGCACCACCGCCATCGGGCTCATCGCCGCCGTGCCAGCGGTTATGGCCTACAACTACTTCGCGCGAAAAATTCGCGTGCTCACCGGCGAGATGGACGCGTTCGGAAACGACTTTCTCAACATCGTCAAACGCCACTTCTTGAGGTGAACTTATGTCGATCGGCGAGGTGAGCGGAGCGGTGAGGACGGGACTCGCGTCGGCCCGAGCGGAGCGAGGGATCCCGGCCGAACGAGTTGCAACTCCGAGGCTGTGCCGAGGAGGTTGCCCGTGTCGATGAGTGGGGGGGGGCGTGAGCCGGGCGGAATGATGTCGGAGATCAACGTGACTCCGATGGTCGACGTCATGCTGGTCTTGCTGGTCATCTTCATGGTGGCAGCGCCGATGCTGCAGACCGGCGTCCCGGTGAATCTTCCGAAAGCGAACGCGCAGGCCATTCCCGATGATCAGGGCAAGCTGATCGTCACCGTTCCCAAAGAGTTTCCGCAAAATCAGACCGTCTACATCGTCAAGACGCCGTTCAAGATGGGCGACGATTTCGAAAACGCGCTCAAAGGGAATGCCAAGCTGCAAGGCGAGCACGAGGTCTATGTGCACGCCGATCAAGAGCTTCCCTACGGCGACGTGGTGAAGGTGATGGCCGCGCTCTCGCGAAACGGCGGCGAAAAGATCGGCCTGGTTACTGATCCGTTGAAATAACCATGGACGACGTAACCTCTTATCAGCCGGAAAACCGCCGCGACCCGCTGCTCCTGGTGGGGATCATCGGCACCGCGCTTTTACACGCGGGAATCTTCAGCGTGCTTTGGATTCAGCGCGCGCACCATTCGTCGGACGAAAAGCCGCAGCTCGGCATCGGCACCTTCGTCGACGCCACCTTGGTGAAGTTCGGCAAGCCGCGCGATCTGTCGTTTTTGCCGCACAAAGAGGGTGTGGTGAAAACGGTCGCGCCCGAGCCGGTCATCAAAATCGCAAAAGAGGCAACCGCGCTGCCGATACCTCCCGACCAGAGAGAAGAGCGCAAAGAGCCAGACAAAGTCGATCCGTTGAAAAAAACCCACGCCGAGATGTTCAAGAACATTCGCGACGACGATCGTCCCGAAGCGGTGAGTGAAGAGGGAGGCTCACTGCAGGGCTCGCGCGCCGGCACCGCCAGCGAAGCCACCGGCGATCCTTACATCGGCACGCTCATGGATCGCATCGGATCGGTATGGACCATTCCCACCACCATTCCCGACGCACAAGTGGCAAAATTGTCTGCCAGCGTCTGCTTCAACATCACTGATACCGGTATGCTGCAGAAATATCAGATCGAGCACAGCTCGGGAAACAGTCAGTTCGATAGCTCGCTCGAAGCCGCGCTCGGCACGCTCAAAGAGATGCCCACGCCGCCGCCGAGGTTCGCGCGCAAAACATTTTGCGCTCAGGTCGCCTATAAAAAATGAGGAGCCGCATGTCTCGCTTTCGAAATCGAAATTTCTTCGTTGGGGTGCTGGCAGGCACGGCCGCGCTGGTGATCATGCTGGCGGCGCTGGTGCCGGTGTCGCGCGCGGAGCCGAACGACGACGTGGTTCGTTTCAACCTCACCACCAGCGGGCGCGATCTCTACAAGCTGGCCATTCCCAAACCGATCGGCGATCCGGCCATCGCGCAGATGACCACCGACGTGGCATCGACCGATCTCGGCTTGGCCGGATTTTTCAAGGTCGTCGATCAAAAAGCCTATCTGGCCAACTTGGTGGTCGAGGGGCTCGGCATCAACCCACAAGATTGGAAGAACGTCGGCGCCGAAGGAGTGATCAAGGCGCGCGCGACCGCGTTCGGCAACGACGTGAAGCTCGAATTCCGACTCTACGAAGTGACCAAAGGCGACCAGCCGGTCTTGTCCAAAGATTATCGTGGCAGCGTATCGTCGGCGCGCGCGCTGGTTCATCAATGGTGTAACGACGTGGTGCGCTACTACACCGGTGAAGACGGATTTTTCAATTCGCGCATCGCCTTCGCCAGCTCGACGGCCGGTCGACGGCGCGACATCTTCGTGATGGACTGGGACGGATCGAGCGTCGCATCGGTCACCACCAACAAGAGTCACAACATGCTGCCCACTTGGGCGCCCGACGGATCGGAGCTGCTGTTCACCTCCTTCTCCGGCGGAAAACCCGATCTATATGCGATCGGCTCGCGCGGTGGAAAACAGCGCGTGATCTCCGCGCGCAACGGCATCAACACCGGTGGGACCTACTCGCCCGACGGCAGCAAGATCGCGGTCACGCTCTCGCAGGACGGGAATTCGGAGATCTATCTACTGTCGGCCGCGGGTGCGATCTTGAAGCGACTCACCAACAATCCGTTCATCGACACTTCTCCAAGCTGGTCGCCTGACGGATCACACCTGGCGTTCGTCTCCGACCGGCACGGCAATCCGCAGATCTGGATGATGGCCGCCGATGGATCGGGCCAGACCAAGCTCACCCGTCGCGGCAACTACAATCAAGAGCCGTCGTGGTGTCCGCGCAAAGATCAAAATCAGATCGCCTTCACCGCGCGCGACGAAAAATTCTCTTACGACATCTTCACCGTCAACGTCGACAATCCCGATCAGGTGAAGCGCATCACCGAAGGCACTGGCTCCAACATGCATCCCACCTGGGCGCCGAACGGCCGCGCGCTCGCGTACGAATCGACGCGTGGCGGAATCTGGATCTCGACCGCCGATGCACGCGTCGAGCGCCAAATCTATCGCGGCAACGCCAGCGCGCCGAACTGGAGCCCCGCGCTCAAACACTGATGCGCCTGCTCGTCACACTCACGATTACTACATTTTTTTTAACAGCCAATCCCACCGCAACTGCAGAAACGAAAATCGCTGCACACTTTCGCGATCTCGATGGATGCTTCATTCTTTACGATTTAAAGAACAACAACGAAGTCGTGAGATGGGGCGGTGCGCGCTGTTCGCAACCGATGCCGGCTTGTTCGACGTTTAAGGTCGCTCTGGCGCTCATGGGATTCGACGCGGGGGTGTTGAAAGACGAGAACACGCCGTTTAAATGGGACGGCACACATCAGCCGATCGAGACGTGGAACCGTGATCAGACCGCCGCCTCGTGGATTTCCGAGTCAGTTGTTTGGGTCTCGCAACAGATCGTGCAAAAGCTAGGCAGCGATCGGGTGCAGAAGTACCTCGATCAATTTCAATACGGAACGCGTGATCTCTCAGGCGGACTGACCACCGCATGGCTCACTTCGAACCGCTGGACGAAACACAATCCGACGCTGAAAATCTCCGCCGCAGAGCAGGTTTCCTTTTTTGCTCGCCTGTGGCGCGAGCAGCTTCAGGTTTCGCCGCGTGCGACTGAGCTCACGAAAAAGGTCTCATTCGTCGAGACTTCGCCGAATGGATATGCGCTTCACGGAAAGACTGGCTCTGGCTTCGTCGGCACGAAGCGACTGGGATGGTTCGTCGCACATCTGCGAGGACACTCGAACGAATATGTCGCAGCAGTGACCTTCACCGATCGTGATGCGCACCAGAGCCGATATCCCTACGCAGGCTTGGAAGCGCGCCAGATCTTGAAGGACATTCTGATCGAACGAGGACTCTGGTAATGCGCGTCGCCTCCCTCGATTGCGGCACCAACACCATGCTCCTGCTCATCGCTGACATCGACGGTGACGAAATCGAGATCCTCGAAGATCAGGAGCGCATCGTTCGGTTGGGCGAAGGGCTCGACGCGACCGGACTCCTCTCCCCGGCCGCGATCGTTCGTGGCAGAGCCGCGTTAGCGGAATATATCGAGCTCATCCGAAAGCACGAGTGCGCGCATGTGCTCGGGGTCGGAACCGAGGCAATTCGCCGGGCGGAAAACGGACATCTGTTTGTGAACGAAGCGACCTCGATGCTCGGTCGAATCGGCGGAAGATTTTCGGTTATTAGTGGCAAACGCGAAGCTGAGATCTGTTGGCGCGCGACTTCGCACGCGTTTCCAGCGCTGAGTGACACGCATACGGTGATGGACATCGGCGGCGGTTCAACCGAAATTATCGTCGGTGATAAACGAATCGAAAGCGCGGTCAGTCTTCCGATCGGATCGGTGCGACTCACCGAGCGGCTGATCAAATCCGACCCGCCCACTCCCCAAGAGCGCGATGAGCTGCGCGAAACCATCGATGCCGCCCTCGCTTCACTGACTCCGCTCGAGCCCGAATTGGTAGGGATCGCCGGCACGGTGACCAACCTCGCTAAGATGGTGGGAAAATCGCACGGCGATTGGTTGAGTTACGATGAAGTGCAGACGCTACTGGAAAAGCTCGCGCATTCTACCGTCGACGAGCGACGCAAACTGAGTGGCCTCGATGCGCTCAGGGCCGATGTGATCTTCGCCGGCGCGATGATTCTAGAACGAGTGATGAATCGTGCGCACAGCACACGCTGCCTAATCTCGAATCGAGGCGTACGCTGGGGACTTCTGTACGAAGTGCTGTCGCCGCCGTCGTCGCGCAACTAGCCCGCGTCGATCGATCCTTCGGGCACCGACGCGAAATACCGCTCGGCATTGTCTTCTTCGACAAAAAGCATTCCTGCGGTCACGTAGGCGCGCGAACGCACCACCGCTACCTTGAACTCCGATTCGAAATCGACCTCATCGTAAAGTGCGGGCTTTTCGCGCGCCTTATCGGTATCAGGTGCCGGCAGACGGCCGATGGGAGAGCCGAGCACCCAACTATATTGCCGGTAGCCGCGCATCCACGATCTCCAGGTGGTCGCCGACGGATTCGCGCCGAACACGTTGAGAAAGGCTTGGTCCACGATCGGATGAAGCGCGCGTAAAAAAAGCGCTGTGTCGAGCTCAATGAAGCCGCGAATCTCGGGCGAGCCCATCAAATCGCGGCCCATGCGCTTTTCGTGAAAGAGCACGCTCTGAAATTTCTCTACGTCCATGTGTTCGACGAGCGGAGCGGTTCCATTTTTTTTCGCTCGCACTCGTGCGAGACGATTGACCAGCGGATGGATGGCCGTATCGACGGCGGCGTGCGACAGATATCCGAGCGCCATGGCCAGTGCGGCGGGTCGTGCGAAACCCTCGACCGCTCGTGCGCAGCGAAGCAGCTCGAGCCCGACGCGGGCAGGCGCCTCTTGATGCAATCGATCGCCCCACGATGACGACGGAAACGGTCGCTTCATCGCAAAGTAGAGCGTGCGCATCGGAAATCGATCGAAGTAAGGGAAGTCGACCAAGATCGCGCCCAGCCGCGCTGCCGCTCGCTCGTGATCGAGCAGGCGCGCAATTTCGCTGTCGGCACCCACGACGGTGTCGGCGAGCGCGCTCAGGTGAATCCCTTCGGCAGGCATGGCACCAGCAAGCCTCGTTCTCGTCCTCGGCGCAAGCGACTTTTGTGTTATATCGGCGGCATCTCGCTCGGAGGACGCATGCGCATCGGAATCTTCTGCACACTCATGATCTCCACCCTGGCCTACGCCGACGCTGATCCCAAGCTCGGTATCGATGAGAGCGCGATGAATCGCACCGTCGATCCCTGCGACGACTTTTATGAGTACGCCTGCGGGAGCTGGATCAAGAACACACAGATTCCAGCCGATCGACCGGCGTGGATTCGCAGCTTCTCCGAGATCGACGATCGCAATTTGAAGAAGCTCAACGAGATCCTCGAAGGTCTGACAAAATCGGGCGGCGCCGGAACTCCCTACGGCGACAAGCTCTCTGCATTTTACGGCTCGTGCATGGACGAAGCCGGCGTCGAGACCGCCGCGCTCCCTCAGCTCAAAGAGGAGCTGCGAAAAGTCGACGCCGTGAAATCGATCGGCGAGCTGGCCAAGGAGCTCGCGCACCTGCACCTCGGCGTCACNNCGGACTTCCCGATCGCGACTACTATTTGAAGGAAGAGCCCAATTTCAAAATGCTGCGTGAGAAATACTTAGCGCATATCGCCAAGATGCTCGAGCTCAGCGGCGAATCGACGGCGGATGCCAAGACCCACGCCGACACCGTGATGAAGATCGAGCACGCGCTCGCCGAAGCGTCGATGTCGCGCGTCGATCGCCGCGATCCGAAGAAGCTTTACCACCGGCTCGATCTGGACGGCATCCTCAAGGAGACGCCGAAGTTTCCTTGGAAGTCCTATTTCGCCGCGATGGGAATTCCGCTGGTGAAGCAGATCAACGTGGCGGTGCCGGGATTTTTCAAAGCGCTGAACAACGCATTGCAGAAGACGCCGCTCACCGACTGGCGAACCTACCTGCGCTGGCAGGTGGTGCACGGCGCCGCGCCCGCGCTCTCCAAGGCATTTGTCGACGAGAATTTTGCCTTTTATGGCAAGACGCTGGAGGGCACGGATAAACTTTTGCCGCGCTGGAAGCGCTGCGTGCAAGCCACCGATCATCTGCTCGGCGAAGCACTGGCGCGTCCGTTCGTGCGCGACACCTTCGGTGTGGAGGGCAAGCATGAGACCCGAGAGATGGTGATGACCGTCGAGCTCAACATGCTCAAGAACCTCACCAATCTCAGTTGGATGGACGACGCCACGCGCCTGGAGGCGCTGCGCAAGCTGGGCGGGATCGGCAACAAGATCGGCTATCCCGATCGC
>PLXG01000365.1 GCA_003153195.1 Myxococcales bacterium | reverse complement strand
CAGATCACCTACGCGTGCGCGGAAGAAGGCGGCTTCGTGTACGGCGGGCCGAAGAGTATTTTCGCGCTAGATGAGCACAGCGTGGCTGGCTCACGCGCAGGCGGTGTCACCGTGATCCCGACCGATTTCGGAGCGCCGCTCGCCGAGCTCAACCCGTACTACGCAGCCAACGCCTACGAACCGGCGCCGTTCGATTTCGGCGCCTATGATCGCAATCGCATTCTCTACGGCGTAGATCTCGGTGCCGGTCCGGNNGCTGCATAGCTTTCGCTTCCTCTTCGGACTCGACGAAAACGGCGCGCCCAAGTGGATTCACGCCCAGCCGCGCGCCGACCTGATCGGCTCGGACCTGACCGGCCCGGCGATTGTGTACGCCGCTGCGGATGGAGAAGTGGGCGTCATCGACGCAGGCACCGGGCAGACGCGTGTAATTGGACAGACCGGCGAGCGACTCACCGGGGCGGTGTTCGACGCGCGCGGATTTTCAGCCATGGTGGGCACCGACGCACCGGCCGCCGATCGCGTGAAGTCTCTCGAGCAGATCGTGTGGGATCACGATGCGCGCCTCGGCGCAGTCAAGGTCTACGCTACTAGCTTGATGGGATCGCTCACCGGCGTCGACGCTGCGCCAGCGACCCGCGCGCTCATCAAGATCGTGGTGGCTGACAAAGGTGTTTCACCCGCTGCGCAGAAACGTGCGGGCGATGAGCTGGTGAGACGCAAAGACGCGCAAGCGGTGTCGCTCTATCTCGATGCACTGAAGGTCCATTACGACTACCTGGAAGATCGCCATCCTCACGGCTCAGATGCGCTGGCGCGAACCCTGGCGGCACTATCGGTAAAGTCGGCGATTCCGCTCATTGCTGCACAGCTGCTCGATCACGACACGCCGCAAAGCGAGCTCTCCGACTTGGCAACTTCGCTCGGTACGCTCGGTCAAGGAAGCGCTGAGGCGACGCGGGCAGTCACCGAATTTTTCTTGGAGTATCGATCCGACCCGCTGTTTCTCGGAGATCCGTCTCTGTTGGCGGCGGCTTCGGCGCTCATGAAAGTGGGCGGCATTTCGGGTCGACGGACGGTCTCGTTTGCTGCCAGCGATCCGCGCACCTTGACCACGCTGGCGCAAGATCTCACGCATCTCCTCGAAGCCTCGCAAAAGGCGTCGCAAAAGACCAAGGCTTCCGCCGAGCCCGCGGCACCATCGGCGAAGAAGTAGGCGGAAGTCGTACTTATCTATCACACGGGCGTGCCGCCCGCCCTCTNNACGCGCCCGAAGGGCGCTTGCGAAGCAAGCCGGTGCGCTTGCCGAACCATGCCCGCAGGAAGTGACGCACCCGTGGTGCGGCCTCACGGCGCCGCCAGACGTCGCGTCGCTCGCTCAAAAGACGACACGGCGCAGCGCAAAGACTGCTACAATGAGACCGCGCGCGTGTGCTCGTGGGGTATAAAGCGATGGCGATGAAGAAGTACAAGATCATGGTGTGTCGCGGGCCCGAGTGCGGCGACAAGCGCCATTCCGCCGACGTTCACGCGGCATTCGAGCGCGAACTCAAAAGTTGCCCGCTCGGCGGCAACGAGGCCACACTCGATCGCTATAGCTGTTTCGGAAAGTGCACGCGCGGGGTCAACGTCTTGGTGCGCGAGATCGTGGCGGGAGAAAGCCCGATCATGGTCTCGATGATGCCGAATTCGGGCAAAACTGCGTTCCTTTACCACCTGGTCAGTCCGACGGAGGCGCGTAAGATCATCGAGGAGCACGTCGCCGGCGGAAGGCCGCTCGTCGAGTTCATCAAACGCGGGGTGCCGCCCAGGCACGAGAATGAAGAGGCGCAGTTGGCGGCGCAGGCGAGCGGAGCGAAGAAGTAATTTGCCGATTGGTGAAAGGCCCTCGATAATGAGAACCGACATGCGAACCAGCCTCCTCGCTCTAGCCTTGCTTGGATTTTCTCCTGCGTGCGGCGGCGGCGGTGAAGACAGCGCAAAGTCGAAGCTCGCCTCCGATCTGGTCACATGCAAAAACGATCTAGTGCAGGCCAAACGAGATTTCAACGAGGCCAAAGGCGAGCTCGCGCAAGCGAAGAAAGACGCCCAAGAAAACGGCACGGTACATCTCGCCGGCGTCGAGCTTCATGGCGGGTTGGGACTTCCGCAGCAGGAAAAAGAGGGCAACATCCCTCCCGACGACGTGATCAAAGTCCTCAAGCAAAACGTCGGCGCTCTGCGTACCTGCTATGAGCACGCTCTCAAGAGAAAGCCCGATCTGCAGCACGTGCAAAGCGTGTCCTCGCGCTTCGCGGTGAAGAATACTGGCCAGGCCATCGACATCAGCTTCTCTCCGCACGCCGACGCCGACATGGAAAAGTGCATGAAGCAGAGCATGGAAAAATGGAAGTTTCCCGCGTTCCAAGGCGGAGCGGTCACCTTCGACCTGCCGATCAACCTCGTCTCGAAGTAATAGCTATTTAGCGCTGAGCAGGATTCGTTCGTAGGCGCGGCTGGCTTCGCCGACCATCGCGTGCAGCGCCGCGTCGGGAATCACGGTGGTGGGCCCGTCGGCGTAGAGAATTCCGATGACGCGGTTGCGCACGCGCACCGGCATCAGTACCGAGTCGCCGGCCATTCCGCCGCCGAGCGAAGTGGTGAACTGCTTGGCCACGCCGGTGGTGGGAAGCGGACCACGGTAGGGAAGAAGCGACTGCACCACATCACGAAAGACGCTCAACTCGCTGAGATCGATCTTGAGTCCACTGACCGCATCGCCCTGCTTGGAGACGCCGCGCGCAGCATGGACACGCAGCTCCGACTTCTTCACGACCAAAAAGAGAGAGCGCTGCATCAAGCCGGCTAAGTAGTCGAGCATCAGGTTGGCCACCTCGTCGCGGTTGACGGCGACGCGCAGGGCTTCGACCGGAGGTTCGATCGCAGGAGGCGGCGAGATGATCGCAGGCGTGCGCGTTCGTTTGCGCGGGCGATCTTCTGCTGGCGATTCGGACGCGACGACGGGCGCGGGTGCGGGCTGGGCTTCCACCGCCGGCGCGGGCTGGGCTTCCACCGCCGGAACGGGCTCGGCTTCCACAATCGCGGCTGCAGGCGCGACAACCGGCGAAGGCGTTTTGGTGCGCTTGCGTTTGCGCTCCGGCTCAACGGCGTGCTCGGCCGGTGCTGTGGCCTGCGCCTCCGGAATGATGTCGGCGGTGGGTGCCGCAACGACGACCGGTGAAGGCGTCTTGGTTCGCTTGCGGGCGCGTTCAGGCGCCGCGGCGCGCGAGAGATCAATCCCGTAATGTCGCTCGATCGCGCTGCGAACCGCCGATTCCGACGCCACCGCTCGAACCAAGAAGCGATCGATGAAGAAGGCTACCTCGTCCACCGCGTGGTTGTTCGATGGGTCCGACATCGCCAGCACCACCGAGCCCTCTTTGTCGATTTCCACGGGAATGACCCGAAACTCGGCCGCCATATCGCCCGGCAAAAGTTCCAGCACCGAATTCGGAATGGCGCTGAGCGACTCTTCGTCGAGGGCGGGAATCATTAGTCTTTTGTGATAGAAAGCGACCAGCTCTTTTTCGCTCAAGATCCCGAGCGTCACCACTGCCTCACCGAAAGAAGATCCGTTCTGTTCAGTCAGACGATGTGCGGCTGCGACCTGGTCGGAGGTGACGAGACCGGAGCGGACGAGTAGGTAGCCTGGGAGATCGACCATAGCCTTTCAATCTTTCCCGTCCTTCCGATTCGTGTCAAGGTGCGCCGCCGAATGATTTATCTCGACCACAACGCGACCGGTCCTCTCGACGGCAGAGTGCTCGAGCGAATGTTGCCGTTTTTGCGCGAGCAGTTTGGCAATGCGTCCTCGATCCACGCGCTCGGCCGCACCGCGCGCGACGGACTGGAAAAGGCGCGGGCGGAAGTGGCGCGGCTGTGCGGAGCGCAGAGCGACGAGATCTTCTTTTCGGGCAGCGGCACCGAGGCGAACAACCTCGCTATTTTTGGGGCGGCAGAAAATCGAACGCGGGTGGTCACGGGTCCGCTCGAGCATCCGTCGGCGATGGGACCGGTTCGTGCGCTCGGCCTGCGCGGTGTCGAGGTCCACTCGCTGCAGGTCGATTCGCAGGGTCGCGTCGATCTCGACGATTTTCGTCGCGCGGTGGATCGCGCGGAGATCTTGGTGGTGGCGCAGCTCGCCAATCACGAGATCGGAAACGTGAACCCGATCGCCGAAATGGCGGCGCACGCACGCGCGGTGGGCGCCTGGTTTCATACCGATGCGGTGCAAGCCGCTGGGAAGATTCCCGTCGACGTGCGCACGCTCGGCGTCGATTCGCTATCGCTGTCGGCGCACAAGCTCAGCGGACCAAAGGGAACGGGTGCCCTCTATCTCCGACGGGGCCATAAGCTGACCGCGCTTTTGCAAGGTGGACATCAGGAGCGCGGCATGCGTGCCGGAACTGAAAACGTGGCAGGTGCCGTGGGCATGGGCGCGGCCTGTGCGCTCGCAGCCGAATCGCTCGACGCGCGCGGAAGTCGAATGTCGACGATGCGCGACCGACTCGAGGCGGGCCTGGTCGCGCTCGGCGGAAAAGTGAACGGCAATGGCGCGGCGCGCGTGCCGAACACCACCAACGTCGCGTGGCAAAAGATTCGCGGCGAACTCGTGGTCATGAACCTGGATCTGATGGGCGTCGCGGTATCGACGGGCGCGGCTTGCACATCAGGATCGGTTGAGCCTTCGCCAGTGCTGCTTGCGCTCGGTCAAGCGGCGGATCAGGCGCGATGCGCGGTGCGTTTCTCCGTCGGGCCCGAGACGACCGAGGCAGAGATTGATCGAGTGCTCGGGCTGATGCCGGAGATCCTGAACCGAATCGGTCGCGTCAAGTAGCGCGGTCGAGAACCGCCAGCGCCTCGACGTGCGGCGTCTGCGGCAGCATGTCGTAGGGCCGCACCATACGTAGTCGATAACCGTGGGCCGCCATCGCTGTCACGTCGCGCGCGAGCGTCTCAGGATTGCAGCTCACGTAGACCACCCGCGCGGGAGCAACCTCGGCGATTGCGCGCAGCACCTCGGCGGTGCAGCCTTTTCGCGGCGGGTTCAGTACCAACCGATCGGCAGGACCGAACGAGCCCAACAGATCCTCTACCGCGCCAGCGAAGAATCGAACCTGTGCCCGGCCGTTTCTTTGCGCAGTGCGCGTTGCGTCCTCGACGGCGGCAGCGTGCGTTTCGATGCCGATGATCTCGCGCGCGTAGGGCGACAGCGTGAACGCGATTCCACCAATACCAGTGTAGGCGTCGATCACACGCTCCTTTCCGCTGAGCTCGGCGGCCGCCAGCACATCGCGATAGAGTCGCTCGGCGATACTGCGGTTGGCTTGGAAAAATGCGGTGGCCGAAAGGGTGAAGACCAGATCGCCCACTTTCTCATCGAGCGTGGCGATGCCCGCGAGCAACTTTGTTTCACTTCCTAATATCACATTGCCACGTGAGCGATTCAGGTTGAGCACCACGCCGACGACACGCGGATCTGCCGCCGCGATGTTTGCGCTCAGTGCGTCGATTCCAGCCTCATCGGAGGCGACCAGACAGACCAGAGCTTGTCCGACATGATTGACCCGCACGATGATGTGGCGCAGCTGACCAGCACCGCTCACTTCGTCATAAGGCGCGATGCGTGCCTCATCGGCGAGGCGTCGCACCAGCTCGACGATCGCTTCGGTGGGCGGTTCCGAAACGCGACATCCGGTCAGGTTTACTACGTGGTGCGATCGCGGCTGGTAGGCGCCGAAGACGATTGCGCCGGCCGCACCCGCGGTGGCGAGCTTGGTCTTGTTGCGATATTCGATCGATTTCGGCGAAGCCACGCACGGCTCGACCTTGGCATCGGGAAAAAGTCGGGTGATCTTTTCGGTCTTGTAGGCGAGCTGGCCTGGGTAGGCGAGGTGCTCGAGCCGGCATCCGCCGCAGGGGCCGAAGGCCGGGCAGGGCGGCACCATCCGCGCTGGCGAAGGGCGATCGACCGTCAGCAGTCGCGCCCAGGCGACCGGCCTATGCGTGGAAACATGCTCAACTACAGCGGAAATCTGCTCTCCCGGCAGCGCGCCGGCCACCCGCACCTCGCCGTCCGGGCCTGAAGCGATTCCGGCGCCGTCTTCGTCGAGCGCCGAAATTTCCAGGGAAAGCGGCTCACCCTTGCGCACCTCCGCAATGTAACGCATTCTCCGCCCCGCAAGGCTTTCCCAATTTCGACGATGACTGATTTGACGTCCAACATTACGGTAATTGCGCTTTCGGGCGGAGTCGACAGCGCCACCGCCGCGGCGCTCCTAGTCGAGCAGGGCCGACGCGTGGTCGGCATCTCGATGAGGCTCTACGACGCGGGCGGAACCTCCGCGTCTTCGGGCGGACGCTGCTGCGGGCCACGCGATCTCGAGGACGCGCGAAAAGTCGCCGCGCACCTGGGCATTCCCTACTACGTCGCCAACTACGAAGAGCAATTTCGCGCGCGCGTGATCGACGACTTCATCTCCGAGTACGCCAGCGGCCGCACGCCCAATCCCTGCGTGCGCTGCAA
>PLXG01000329.1 GCA_003153195.1 Myxococcales bacterium | reverse complement strand
GGCCGAGCGATGGCAGTGCGCGGCGGAATTCGTCTTGGCGGACAAGATCGATCTCCGCCACGATCACACCCTCCTGATCACCTGCCTCGGCGAGAACTTCACCCCATGGATCGCAGATGAGCGAGTGGCCGAAGGTTACGCGACCGCGCGGATGGCTGCCGACCTGCGCCGCGGCGATGACGTAGCAGAGATTTTCGATCGCGCGCGCGCGCAACAGCACGTGCCAGTGCGCGAGTCCGGTCTTCTGCGTGAACGCGGCTGGCACCACCAAGATTCGCGCTCCCTGCGTTGCGAGCTGCCGATAGAGTTCGGGAAAACGCACATCGTAGCAGACGCTCAGACCGACTTTGCCGAGCGGACTGTCGACCCATCCCGGTACAGTTCCCGGCGCCACCGTCTTCGACTCTTGATAGGTCGCGCCGTCGCCGATCTCGACATCGAATAGATGAATTTTGCGATAGACCGCACCGACTGCGCCGTCCGCCGTCAGATAGACGCAGCTGTTGTAGACTTTCTCGTCGCTGACTCGCTCGGCCATTCCGCCAAGGACGAGCGCGATCTTTTCGCGGCGCGCGAGGTCGGACATTCGCGTCAGGATGGGGCCGTTTCCCGGCAGCATCTCGGCAATGCGAAACTTGTCGCGTTCGTGCTCGCCCATGAGCGCGAAGTTTTCCGGCAAGACCGCCAGCTGGGCGCCGCGCTTGGCCGCTTCCACGATCCACTTCTCGGCCTTATCGAGGTTCTCGTCGACGTTCGGCCCAGAGCAAAGCTGAATCGCCGCAGCAAGCGCCATTCGTCAAATGTATGCGCGATTGAGCGGCGGCGCGAGCGTGAATAGATCTAAACAGAATCAGATGGGCTGCGATCCAACCAAGCGAGCAACGCGAGCGTCGGCGNNGGGTGCGGCACTTCCTGCGGGCATGGTTCGCTAAGCTCACCGCTTCGCGCCCTTCGGTCGCAGGGTGGGACCCTCGAGGCCGTGCCTGGCAGTGCCGAGAGGGCGGGCGGCACGCCCGTGTAGATCGACTAAACAAGGACAAGCTCCACCGTGACTCTTTTTTGATCCACATCCTATGTGTCCTTATTTAGAGCGGACAGGGATGGTTCTGTCCGCAGCACATCGTTCCGCAGGTGTTGGTCACGCTGCCGATGAGTCCCTGCGCGCAGTGATCGCCGCCGCTGCAGGCGTTGTCTTTTCCGCATCGACAGGTTGGGCTCGAGGAGAAGCTGGTGTCGCACCATTCGCCGGTGCCACAGCAGGTGTTGCCGCAGCTTGGGCCTTGGATACAGCTTCCCGTCGGACCGCACGAGACGCATACGCCCGGACAGTCGGCGCCGCCCTGAGTCGGATCGCAGCCATCGTGCGGATCGTCCATGCACTGTTGACTGATGGAGCAGCTCAAGAGGCCGCAGATGACCGGCGGCGGGACGGCCATGTCGGGACAGGTCGGCGCCAAACAATGGTCGGTCGACAGACACTCGAATTTTCCGCCGCTGCAGAAGCAACGCACTGAGGTAAAGGTCACGCCGCAGCAGCTTTCGGTTCCGTAGTCACATTCGAACGATCCCGAGCAGCTCACGTTGGCGCCGGGAAGGTTCGCCGGACAAGCCACCGAGTTTTTTAGATCGAACGCCACCGCCAAATCGGGAAGGCCGGGAAGGATGGAGAGGTCGGGCACATTCGCCGACAGGTCCATGGGCTCGCTCATCGCCGCGAGATCGGGCACACTGCCGGCTAGGTCGCCAAGATTGTGAGAGGTGCAGCCGGTGGTGCCGCAGCCGAGATCTTCGGCGTCGTCGGGCAGCACCGACTGCTGATAGTTCGGGTTGGCGGTGGTGCAACCGCCGGCAAAAATCGCGATCAGCAGCGGAAACTGTAAGCGTGTCACCATAGATTCTCTCATTACCATTTACTCCAAGTTCCAGGCCACTCGATTTAGCGGCGTAACTACTCGATATGTCGTCTCCTCGCTGGGACCCAAGACCCCAAACTGCGCCGAAATCGACGGCGCTCGTTGCTTGCTTGACAAGCCCGAGGGTGCCCGCTAAGACCCGGCCCCGATGATCACCGCCGAGCGAGTGGAAGAATTTCTCGCCAAAGATGAATGGCCCTTCGAGAGGGTCGATCCGACCACCTGGCGATCAGGATTTCGCGGCGACGTGAACAGCTTTCGCTTCTTCGTTCGTCTGACCGAAAACTGGATCTTCTTCACCATCGTGCCGTTCGTCGTCGGGCCAAAGAGCGATCAGGCGGCGCTCGGCCTCTATCGGCACTTGCTCAAGCTCAACCGCGAGATCAACATGGCCAAGTTCGCCATCGATGACGATCTCGATGTGGTGTTGACGGTCGAGCTGCCCACCGAGCACCTGGACGAGGGCGAGTTCAAGGACGCGCTCGACGCCCTCAGCTACTACGCCGACAAGCACTACCTGGGCGTACTCAATTTGGCGCAGCAGCTCGAGCGTCAGTAACCATTCATAATTACCTAATATTTCTTGTGGATTGTCGACCTGCTTGCACGCCCGCGCGAGTCGTGGTAACTGGCCTCATACATTTTTAGTGAATTTACTAAAAGTGGGCCTTGAGCCCACTTTTTTTTTGGTGGAGCGGGAACCAGAAAAATGAAGTCGGTGAACATCGAAAAGCTCAATCAAATCTGCGGCCCGGTTGCCGCAGGTCTGGGATATGAGCTGGTCGATCTCGAATGGAAGAACGAGCTAGGCGGCTGGATTCTGCGCGTCTATATCGATCGTCCGGACGGCTCCGGCCAAATTGGCGTGGAAGACTGTACCGCGGTCAGTCATGCCATTTCGCCCGTGCTCGATGTGGAAGACGCGATCACCCAAGCCTACAGCTTGGAAGTTTCATCGCCCGGTCTCAATCGTCCGCTCAGAGCTGAGAAAGACTTCAAACGCTTCCTCGGCAAGAAGGCGAAGATTCGCACCAAAGTTCCGGTCGCGGACGGCGCAGCCGCGGAAAATGCCCGTCGCAATTTTTCTGGAACGCTGGTCGGTGTCGATGGCGGCAACGTTCGGATCGATGTGGGCGACAAGACCTTCGACGTACCGATCGTCGAAGTTGAAAAAGCGAACTTGGTTTACGAGTTCTAAAGGTTTCAAGGGAGATCGAAATGGAACCGAATTTGATGATGGTGCTCGAGACGGTCGGCAAGGACAAGGGGATCGATGTGAAGATCCTTTTGCAGACTCTCGAACAGGCGATTCTGACGGCTGCCAAGAAGGTCTTCGGCATGCACCGTGAGCTCGAAGCACAGTTCAACGAAGAGATCGGCGCGGTCGATCTGTTCCAGATCTGTTACGTGGTTCCGGGCGTCGAGCACGACGGTCCCCCGCCGGCTAAAGGTCGCGAAATCTCCAAAACCGAAGCCGAAGCCAATGGTCTCGAAGCCGAGATGGGCGACGAGCTGCTGTTTCAAATCTTCTATCGCTCGGAAGACGGCGACAAGGCCGCCGAGCAAGAGCACAAGTACGGCGACCTGCTCGACCTTCACGAGACCATCAAGCTGTTCGGACGCATCGCCGCGCAGACCGCCAAGCA
>PLXG01000392.1 GCA_003153195.1 Myxococcales bacterium | reverse complement strand
TTGGGCACAAGTTCCGAATCCCAAAGGTGTAAGTCCGATGTGGATCACCAAGCCGGAGCCCGTTTGGGTGGCGCCCCCGCGAGTCAAGGGCCAGCCGCGGGTGAAGCGCCCGCTGCCGCACGACGCGGAGACCATTGATTGGCTGCCGGAGCTCAATAAGTTGGATCTGTCCGCGCCCGACCTCTCGGATCTCGGCGATTTGACGGCACGTGAAACCGCACGCGCCGAGGCAATGGAAAAGGTCGCGCTCATGCGCGCCATCGCTTCGACCAAACGCGGAGACGCGGTCGATCCGATCTTTCATCTCGCGTTTGAATATGAGGGCGCGTTTCGCGATGAGTGCGGCCGGCAGATCCGCAGCATGGAGAGCTTTGCGGTCCCGGCGCTCATTCGCATCTATCACGACAAAGCCAAAGGTACGCAAGCCAAGCAGCGCCGTTATGCCAGCTATCAGCTCGACCGTATGGATCGCGCGCGGCCGCAAAAGGCCATTTCGGCCGCGGCCGACGATCGCGTACGCGCCGAGATCGTTCACGCCTACGGCGAATATCGCGCCCTCGAAGCCGTGGAAGCGGTGCTCAATCAGGTCGACGCGCCTTCGCATCGTGTGCGTAAAGAGGCGCGTTGGGCGTGGCTTCGTTATGTAAGTGGTCCGCCACCACCGCCGGCGCCAAAGCGCAAACGCAAGTTGCCGGGCGGAAAAGAAGAGACTGAAGAGAAGGCCGACTATTTGACCTATCGCGAAATCGCGGAGCTGGCGATTACCAAGCAGCTCACCGGTCTATTAGGTGCGCCGCCGGTGGGCGCGGCGCCGGCCGCCAATCAATCGGCGGAAGAGCTGACCAACCAGCTGTTCGCCTACTACGATCAGAAGCACACCGAAGAGTGGGACGCGATCTTTGCGCGCGGTCAGGAGAAGGAGGCGCGCGGCGACTTTTCGGGGGCCACCGATGAGTACGGTTGGATCCTGGCGCACGATCCCAACTTCACCAAGCGCGGTGAGATGGTTCCGGCGTTCGTCAAGCAAGGCGAAACGCTGCGGCAAAAAGGCGACCTCGCGCGGGCGCTCGGATTTTGTCGTCAGGCGGTGGACCTTCAGCCCGACGGACCGAATGCGCAACACGCGAACGCCATGGTTGCCTATTTGGATGCAGCCGTCGCGCGAGCGCAAGGACACTCAGACATCGATTCGCTCAGGCTCGCGGTCGCGCTCGATCCTTCCTTCGAAGATGCCAAGACTGAACTGGCGCGATTCGACGGCGGTCGGAAGCGCAAGCGGATCTTCGAGATGTCAGCGGTGGCGCTGCTTGCATTCGGCTTCGCGTGGGTCGTGGTTCGGCTCTGGCGGAGGCGGGCCTCGGAATAGTTGGTGGTGGGCCTGTCGCTTACATCTTTTTCGTTCGTGCTTCCTTCGCGAGAGATGGCCAAGCTTCGGTCGGAACGGATACTTAGTTGCGACCAAGCGGTCTTGTGAACGATCGCGCTCAGTCCAGTACGGGCGAAAAAGATTTCAGCGCCGCCCTCACCAATCACTCCTCATCGGCTTGGATTACGCGCCGGTTCTAATTTTAGGAACTTCTGTTCGGGCTTGCTGTCAGTAGTGAGACGGCGTTTGAACATGTCCGACATGGAGGTTCGTCATGAGCGCGATTGAAATCACGGCATCGTGGGACGGCACGCTGGTCGAGGTTGAGCATCTCGAAAGCGTACCGCCCAATCACGAAGCTCGAATGCGCATCACCCGCGGGCTCGTCACTGTCGGCATTGTGTCGCTCTCGCTCGTCGCGCTGGCGTTCGTACTTGCCTTCATTCGAGTGGCCAATTGGAGTGGTGGCGCCGACCTCGCCGCGTCGGTGGCGCTGACGGTGGGCTGCTACGCACTGGTGCACGGACTTCTGCGTCGCAAGGACGACCGCCGCGAATTCGTGGTGGGTTACGATCGATTTCCGCTGGTGCGCGCACGTGATGACGGCGAATTCGAGCTGACCTTTGCCCCCGGCATGTCGGGCGAGATCGCCCGCGACGGCGCGGTCCGATCGCTGTCCGAGCTCACCCGCGTCGCGCAGCCATCCATGGCAGTGGCGGGCGCCTTCGCCATCAAGCTCGAGTGCAATGAGACGGCGTGGATCACCGTCGGTCCGACCACCTTCCAGGTGCGTCGCGTCGATGACGCCCTACTCGCTCGGTTTCCCGCATCGCTGGCGGTCGATTGGCGCGAGCAGAGTTACACCGCCGGCACCGCCGCAACCGCAGCGATTTTTCTGTCGCTGGTCTATTCGCTTCCGCCCGATTCGAAGAGCCTGTCACTCGATCGCTTCGCCCAAGATCCGCGCTTCATCGTGGACGTGCGCGCATTGGTTCGAGAACAAATGAAGACGCCATCTTGGCTGACAAAACAACCCGACCTCGATTCTCCATCGGGCGGAACTGGAAAACGGGCCCAAGGTGCAAATGGTCTCATGGGCGATCCTTCTTCGAGCCGCGCCACCGGTCTCTACAAGCGCAAGGGTCCGCTCGACAATCCGAGTCCGGCGATTGCCAAGGCGGCCGCGGAAAAGGCCGCTGAAACTTCGGGCGCTCTCGGCGTGATGCAAAAGCTCGAAGGCTCGCTCACCGGTTCGATCTTCGGTCGTGAGCGAGCGCTCGGCAATCAAGCGGAGACGGTACTCGGCGGATTAAGAGGCACCGAGTACGCGGACGCGTGGGGCAACTCGGGGCTCTCCATCGCCGGGCCCGGACCGGGTGGAGGCGGAACCGGCGCGGATACCGTCGGGCTCGGCGATTTCGGCCGACTCGGCCACGGCGGAGGCGGCCCCAAAGACGGTCCCGGATATGGTCCTGGCAGTGGCGCTCCTCTTTTGGCGCACCATCCGCGCCAGATCGACGACGTGCTCATGGGTACGGCCAAGCCGATCGGCTCGCTTTCGTCAGACATCATTCGCCGCGTCGTTCGCCGCCACATGAACGAGGTGCGCTACTGCTACGAAAAGGAGCTGCTGTCGCATCCCGATCTATTCGGCCGGGTGATGGTGCAGTTCACCATTTCGGGGACCGGCCAAGTGGTCGGGTCGGGTGTGCAGGCCTCGACTCTGAAGAGTTCCGCCGTCGAACAGTGCATCGCGCAGGCGGTCAAACGATGGGAGTTCCCTGCGCCGCAGGCAGGGATTGTGGTGGTCAGCTATCCGTTCATGCTCAAGTCGGCGGGCATCGAGTGAGGCCTCGGAATGATTGGTGGGTGGCTGTCTCTTACATCTTTTTCGTACGTGCTTCCTTCGCGAGAGATGGCCAAGCTTCGATGGGAACAGATACTTAGTTGCTCCCACGCGGTCGTGTGAATGATCGCGCTCAGTCCAGTACGCGCGGAAAAGATTTCAGCGCCACCCCCACCAATCAGGCCTTCGATGGGTTCGCGATCGATTAAGGAGCGTCGTCGGAAGGCGGCGGAGTTGGAAGCCGTGGCAGTGCCCGCTCGGGCTCGGCTGCCGTCGTGTGGTGACTGGCCGTATGTGTGTGTGCGGGCCTAGCAACCGGCGCGGGAGTGACAGGTGCGGCGATGGTTTGCTTCGCTGCCATTACCGGCGCTTCGTGAACTGCCACCACCGGCTTGGCAACCGGCGCGACAACTATGGGTGCTGCGGAAGCGGGGGTCACGGTCGTCTGCAGCGGAGGCGATGCCGGCGCAACCACAGCCGGCGTCGGAGAGGGTGGAACCGATCGCTCCGTTGGCGCTACTCTCGGCGCAGCCTGGACTTCTGCCGGAGCGACCTTGGATCGCAGCGCCCAAAATCCAATTGCGACCGCAACTACCAAGAGTACCATGATGGCTGTCATGTAGCGGCTGCCGCCCGAAAGATTTCGCCGTGACTCCTCGAATCCGTTTGCGGCGGACAGCTCGCCCACGACCGCTTGCGCGACCGCGTTCGGCGCGGTGACGTCGTCTGATTGAAACGTCGAGTCCATCAAGGTATTCTCCTCATCGTCGAAATTGGATTTCACGCTGCCCTCTCGCTCCATGCGATCACGCATGCCGGGAAACAGCTGCTCGAGATAGCGCGCCACGTCGTGCGAGGTGCAGCGTACGCTGGACGCCAGCAAGAACTCGTCGATGGCGGTTTGCAGCTCACGCGCTGAGGCATAGCGTTCGCGCGGATGCTTGGCGAGCGCTTTCTTCAAGATTCCGCTGAGCGCTTGGGGAAAACGATCGACTAGCGCCGCGGGCGCGGGCGGTTCTTCCTGTAAAATCTGAACTGCCAGATGTGCTGCGCTATCTCCGTTGAACGGTTTGCGGCCGAGCGTGAACTCGTAGAGCACAGTTCCGAGCGAGAAGAGATCGCTGCGCCCGTCGAGCCGCTCGCCCTGCACCTGCTCGGGGCTCATGTAGGGTAGCTTGCCTTTGACGACACCGATCTCGGTCTGACCGGTTTTTGCCATCGCTTTGGCGATCCCGAAATCGAGAATTTTGGCCACACCGTCGAAAGAGACCACCACGTTCGACGGTGTCACGTCGCGATGCACCAACCCAAGTGGCTTTCCACCGTCGGTGGCGCGGTGCGCGTGCTCGAGCCCTTCGGCCACATTCGAAATGATACGCAGCGCGATCGGCAGTGGCACCCTGCCCCCGCGCGCGGACTGGGCATCTTCAATTTGCTGCAGGTCGACGCCGTTCACGTGTTCCATGGCGAGGAAATAGTCGCCGCCGGATCGCCGGCCGTCCGGCCGCGGCGTATTTTTGTTCGCCAGCTGACCGAGCTCGTAGATCTGCACGATGTTCGGATGCGAGAGTCGCGCGGCAATGCGTGCCTCTTCGAGAAACATCTGTAAGAAGTGCGGGTCGGCGGCGAGGTGCGGCAAGATGCGTTTGATCACGCAACGCTTCTGAAATCCCGCCGGGCCGCTCTGCTGCGCCAGGTAGACTTCGGCCATTCCACCCACCGCGAGCTGCTTGAGCAGCAGGTATTTGCCGAACGGCTTGGGGAGACCAGGAGACGATTCCTGCACCTTGCGAAGTGTAACCCCAGCAAGGTAGTGTCTCAAGCTTCTGACTTCACAATTGAGGATTTAGGTCGGAGTCGACGGCGATGGCACGCGGAAAACTGATCGTATTGGAAGGAATCGACGGGTCGGGCACCACCACGCAGAGCGGCCGGCTCACGCGCTCGCTGGAGGCGCGAGGGCTCAAGACTCATGCCACCTGCGAGCCGTCGAAGGGGTCGATTGGACGCGAGCTGCGCGAGGTGTTGCGTTCGACCTTGCGACTGGATCCGACCGCGGTGGCGCTTCTGTTCGCCGCCGATCGCATCGATCATCTGCGCCGCGAGATCGAGCCGGCGCTGGCGGCAGGTGTGCACGTGATCTCCGATCGTTACGTGATGTCGTCGCTGGCCTATCAGAGCATGGAGGTCGATCGCGAGTTCGTCGCCAGCATCAATGCGCGCGCGCCGGCCGCCGATCTCACCCTGCTCCTCGACGTGCCGGTCGAAGTGGCGGAAGCACGACGCAAAGCGCGCGGGGGGCCGGAGGAGCTGTTCGACGCCACCGAGTTTCAGATGCGCGTGCGCCAGGCGTATCTCGAGGAGGCCAAACGTGCGGGCGTGGCGATTCTCGACGGCACCGGTACGCAAAATTCGGTGTTCGCGGCAATTTTGGAACGTGTCGATGAGGTCATCGCGCCTTGATCATGCAGACGAAATTCGTCGACGGATCGGCTCGTGACTGCGATATACTGCGCTCATGATTTCTTACGACGATTTATGCGACGCGCTCTCACGGTTTCAGGCCAAGAAACAGGGCGGAGGCGCTGGTCTCGACTTTTCGAACGAGAATACAGGTCCGGGCGAGGCGCTCGAGGTGCTCGACGATCAGCGCTCGCCGGAGCTCGACGCGGGCGACATCGTCAGCGATGAGCCTGGATCGAATTGATCGAGCGGTTTGAGCTCACTGCTGCCGGTTTCAAGCGCGGCGCTGCTTCCGATCCTTCACTGAACGCGGATCAAGTCCTGGTCGAGGTCGCCGGCTGTGCGCTCGGTGTCGAGCCTGCCGCGGAAATTTCCGGCGTGGTGGTTGCCGTCGGAACGGGCGCCGGCGAATGGCTAGGAAAGCGCGTCGTGGTTCCGCGACTGCTCTGTTGCGGAGAGTGCGAGCCGTGTCGGCGCGCGCGGCCGGCCTCGTGTGCGCGACGCGTCGTGCGAAAAGGCCTGGCCACCCACGAAGTCGTACCGACTAGACATCTGTGTGCGGTCGATCCGCCGCTTTGGCCGCCGAGCTGGTTCGTGCGACCGAGCTCGCACGAACCAGAAGACGATCTGTGGCGGCTGGCTGCGCTGGCAGATGCTGCAGCTGCGCCGTACGGTGCCCTCGCGCGTGCGGGGATTGGTCCGTCCGAGCTGCTCTTCATTATTGGAGGCGGCGTTCGCGCAGCGTTCGCGGTTCAGCTGGCGCGGGGCCGCGGTGCGCACGTGGTGGTGCTGGAAGATCGCGAGGTGCTGGCCGTGCGGGCGCTCGCGCTCGGCGCCATCCTCGCGCTGCCCGAATCACTCGACCCGATCCAGGTCCACGATCGCGTGGCCGACATCTGTCGCAAAAAAGGGGCGATCGTCACTGCGACCAAGGTCTTAGAAACCACCGGAACGTCGCGCGGACGATCGCGCGCGCTGGCGCTTACCCGGGGTGGCGAGACGGTGGCCTTTCTCGATGGTGCTCGGACGGACGAACCGCCGGCGTCGATCGATTGGGGGCCGATCGTCCGCGGCGAGATCACGCTGCTCGGCGCGACCGCGTGCCATCCAGACCTGATTCCCGAGTTGATGGCGCTGGTGGTGCGCGGCGATCTCAAGCTCGACGGACTGTTGCGCGCGGTGCGTCCGGGCGAGCTCATCGAATCCGATTCGGACGCGATCCTCAGCATCTTGCGACCTTAACCACGTTCCTCATGCGTCTCGCGTCGCCTAGCCGTTGACACACTGCCCCGCCACGACGATACTTCTGCCCCCTATGTCAACGTTTTCGGGCTTCACCAGCGCGGACTTCGACGCGTACGCGCAGAAGAAATGGAAGTCGAACGTCTTTACGCGCGAGCGTCTCGACGTGAAGCAGAAGCTCATCGCACTCGGGCGCGAGCTGCAAGGCTCGCTCAGCGCGGCCGACGGTTCGCCGCTGGCGGTCGAGCCTTCGGTGGAGTATCCGGCGCTCTGGAATCACAAGCAGGTCGAGGCGCAGCACGNNAACGAAGGCGCGCGTAAAGAGCTCGACACCATCATCGACAAGCAGATTTCGCTCGCCTCGATGATTGACGATCCGACGCCGCAGCGGAATCATCTTTTCTTGGTTGCCAGCGTCACCAACAACGGGCTCGAAATTGCGCTCAAGCTTCATCCCGACGCGCGCATCGATCGGCAGAACCTCGAGCGTAAGTGCGAGGACCATTTCGAGCGCGAGAAGTTCATTCACCTCGTGCGCGATCTGGAAAGCGCGCGCGTGGGCGTGCCGCCGGTCGTCACACCGGTTGCCGATCTCGACGATACGCGCCTGAACGAGATTCTGGCGACGCTGGCCAAGGCGGCGGCTCCGCTCGGCGTACAACCGCTGCTGGGGATCGTACAGATGGTGCCGCGCGAGCGCGCCATCGAGCTTGGCGCCGCGATCCTCGATGAGACGAAGAGGCTGTTCGCCAAACTCCTTCCGATTTACAAGTTCGTCGCCTGGTCGCGCGACAACGATTTCGTGCTCATGCGCGAGACGCTACAAAAAGAGAAGCAGGCGCGCCGACAAAAAGGGCTCGCCAAACACGATCAAGTGCGCATCGTGCGCGGCATGTTCGCCGGCAAGACCGGGGTCGTGCAAGAGATCGATCAAAAAGGCGGGGTCAAGCTCCTCGTCGGTAAGATTGCGGTCAAGCTGGACGCCGAAGACGTAGCCAAGTAACGAAAAGTCCTGTTCGCGTTTTCTCATTTTCGTGCTCGCCGCACGCTCACCGCACCACGGTGCGGTACTTGGTCGGCGTTCGTTCGCTTACGCTCACCGCTTCGCGCGCCTCGGTNNTCACCGCTTCGCGCGCCTCGGTCGCGCTTAGGTCGCGCAGACGCGACGCTGCGGTCTCGCAGCACTATTGTACTGCGCTTGGTCGGCGTGCGTTCGCTGCGCTCACCGCTTCGCGCGTCTCGGCGCGGTTCTTCGGCTAGCATCGCCGCAGGCGGCGAGCGCCTACGAAACGGCGGCTGCGCGCGTAAATGAGAAAACGCGACGGACTTTTCTTTTCTTGGCTTCTAACGCGGGGACTGGGATTAATGGCGGAGGGCTAGGACGACTACTGTGATGATCACGGCTACGACTAGGCCGGCTACTGGCATGACCCATTTTTTTGCGGGGTTCATTTCGGCCAGCATTTCGTCTTCGTTCATTCGATCGGGGACGGGGACAGCTTTTACCGGAACCTTTACGGCGGACATCATTTGCGTGGCGCCGGTCTTGAGCGACAGGCGCTTGCGATCTTCGGCGGAGAGGTTTTTGGCGAGCTGATTCTCATCGACGGCGGGCATCACGCCAGTGGCGCCACTTGCGGCCAACGGATCTTCAGTGGCGACTTTGGCCTGACTCTTGGCCAGCTCTTCTTCGATTTCGCCCTTCTTGAACCAGGCGGTCTCGCGGAATCCCGGTTTCCCAGGACCACTCGGAACCGAGGCTGCCGGAGGCGAGGCTGCCGGAGCCGACGCTGGCGCTGCTGTGCTCGGTGCTGCAGCAATCGGTGCCGCTACGACAGGTGCCGGCGCCGGCCGCTTCTCTACCACCGGCGCTGGCTTCTCCACCGACTTCGCTGTAACGGGAGACTCGACCACGGGGGCGAAAACCGGCGCAACCACCGGTGCTGCCGCCGCCGGCTCGGCCACTTTCGGCGAAACGACGGGAGCGGCTTCCACCGCGACCGGCGCAGACGCAACGACCGGTGGAATGTTTCCCCCCAAAAACGGCGACGGCATTCCGAACACGGTGCTCCGCGACGAATTGTCCTGCGTCGCCCCGCTGTTGATCTCCGCCGGCGGCGATTTTTCAAAGGTGTTCGGCAGCTCGTCGATCTCGTTCAAAAGCTGGCGCAGCGTGAGGTGACGCCGCCCGCCGCTCTTGTCGAGCGCCTTCAAAATCACCCGATCCAAACTGCCGCTCAAGCTGAGATCGGTGCGGCGTGCCGACGGCACGATCGGTTGTGCGTTCACGTGTTGCTGCAGCAGACTGCTGGCGTTGCCTTCGAAAGGAGGTACGCCGGTAACCGCGAAGTAGAGCGTCGCTGCCAGACTGTAAATGTTCGACCGCTGATCGACCGCTTTGCCCTCGGCCTGCTCAGGCGACAAAAATGCGGGTGAACCGAACACCGACTCGGTGATCGGCTCGGCCAATCCGAAGTCGGCCAACTTAGTGCGATCGCCGTCTTGCACCCAAATGTTGCGCGGCGCGACGTCGCGATGAATGACGCCCACCTTCTGCGCCTCGATCAGCGCCTCACCCACTTGCAGCACGATCGCTTTGGCGCGCGCCACAGGGAGCGGACCACCTTGACGAACCAGCTGCTCGAGCGTTTGTCCGGCTGGCGGCTCGGTCACCACGAACAGTCGCCCGTCATCGGTACGGCCCTGATCGAGCACCCGCAGGATCCGTTCCGAGGTCAGCTTCGAGAGCTGCTTGAGCTCACGCTGCGCCCGATCGATCATCGGCTGATTGGGAAGCACGGTGGCGTCGACGATTTTCACCGACACATCGGCTTGCCCCTGCATATCGCGCGCAGGCGTCTGCTCGCCAGTGGGCGTTTTGACGCCGGCGCCTTTGAGAAGATAGCGACCGCCGATGACTTTCGCCGCCGGCATGTCCATCACCGTCGCGGCACTCTCGGTCACCGAAAGTGGCGGCGGCAAACGGGAAGCGTCCATGGGACAGAAATTTGCGTCGTCGGGGTATTCGTTGCCGCAGGCCGGACAGAGTCGCATCCACTCCCTCACTCGGAGCTTCAATCGTAACGCGTATCTAGTGTTTCAGCAAAGTCAATTTGGACGCGCGAGCGTCCTCGCCTCGGTGAGAGACGCACGCGTGATACGGCGGCAACTTTGAAAGGTGACTATCTCTATCGTGCAGCGGCGGAAGCGGCGGCGGGACGCGCGGACTTCGGTGCGGGCTTTCCGGGCTCACCGCACTTCGCAAATAGGTCCGATGCGCTCGGAGTCGAGTGCCGTGCGTCCGCGTTCTTTCGCTTGCGGCCCGCATTCTTATGCCGGCGCGTGCGCTTGTGCCAAGATGCCATTGTATTCGACGCCATAGTGCTCCCTCAAGAAAGACGGACCGTATAGCGCAGCTGGAACGCCCCGTCAAGACACTGCACGGGCGACTGCGCGCACCTGCCCGCCGAGAGGTGACGAGATCCGCTTGTTATTTCAGGTGTATAGAAAATACACAAACTCATTCCGGGGCCGAATCCTATTGCGACCCGCGCTGAGCGCATGTTATCGCGCCTGCACGTAGGAGAGCACAACATGGCGCGATCGTCTTCGGTCCACGCGATTCTCTTCGTTGCTGCGGGTGCGATTGGTTGCGGTGGCAGTGGCAGTACCGGTTACGTCAGCGCCGTCGGTACACCGAACGGGGATGTCGCTGCGAGTCAATGTGTCGAGCTCTCGACCTGTTGCGTGGACTCGGGTCTGAGCGCGGCGCAAAAACATCAGTGCAGCTCTGTGTCGGGCCAGAAAGTGGAATCCGCTTGTCAGTCGTCGCTGGCGAGCTTTCAAGGACTCGGTTTTTGCAAGGACGTGGGGCACATCGATCCGAGCGGTGTGCTCGGCAGTGGTACCGGCACCGGCACTGGGTCGGGAGATCAAACTGGCAACGGGTCCGGCAACGGATCGGGAAATCAAACTGGAGGAAACCAATCCGGACAGACCCTCGGCTGCTCCGGTTATTCGCAGTGCTACGCGAGCTGCAACCTGACCGCCACCGACGATGCCAGCTTCGCGTCCTGCACCTCCGATTGTGACGCGCAGTCGACGCAGGCGGCTTCGGCGACGTTTCAAAACGCCGAGCTGTGCGAAGAGTCGTACTGCCTGTGCGGATCCAAGAACATGCTCGATACGTCGAGTGGATCATGCACTTCCGCGAGCGGCACCAGCACCAAGCCCTACTATCGCTGTGGTCTGTCGTCGGACGGCTCGTCGTTCACCGAAGCCGACGGCAGCGACATTGATCCGAGTGGTGATTCACTTTGTCTGACATGTCTCAACGACTCGTCGGCGGATCTGTTTGCCACTGACTGCAGCGATCCGAGCAGCGCCGACTGCAATCCGACGCTGTGTGCCAGCACCATCGACGCCTGCCTCGCCGACACTCCCTAAACGCACGAGCCACTCGGCCCGGCCTCACTTCGTTTCGGCACTTCCTCGCTTGCGTTCGCTCCGCTCACCGCGCTCGGTCGTCGCGGCTTACGTCCGACCGGAGGGCGCGAAGCGGCGAACGCAGTGAGCGCACCCGCAGGAAGTGACGAGCCCGTGGCGAGGCCTCGCTCGGCTCGTCACATACACACTACGTATGCTATTTTTGAACTGTCGGTTCGCGGTGCTCGCACTCGGGCTTCGCCCGGCTCGCATCCGCGTCCTCGCCTCGCTGTGGGCGCGCTCGCGCTCCGTCTCGATTGGCTCGCGCTGCACGGGGCACCTGCTCACCAATTTGGCCTAAACGCGCGAGACGGAGAAGACGCCGGTCAGTTTCTGGATGGCGCGCATGATCGACTTCAGCTGATCGAGATCGCTCACCGAAAACTGGAACGTGTTGACCGCCTTGTGGTCGTCCATGGCGCGGCAGTTGGCCTGCGTGATGTTGACGCCGAGCTCGTTGAAGCGCGTCGACATCGACGCCAAGAGCCCCGGTTTGTCGGCGCACACCACTTGCACTTGTACCGGGCGTGGGGTCTTGAGCTTGCCATCCCACTCGACTTCGACACGGCGATCGGGATCTTGGTCGATTCCCTTCGAACAGCCGAGCTGATGCACGGTGACGCCGCGTCCACGGGTGATGAAGCCGACGATCGGGTCGCCCGGCAAAGGTGAACAGCACTTGGCGAAACGCACCAGCACGTCGTCCTCGCCGGCAACTTTGATTCCGGCGGTCTGTCTGCGCGTGACCTTGCGAATGAGCTGAGTGATCGGATTGGAAGTCGGCGCCGGCTCTGGAACGAGCTTGCGTTCCGCTTCCGGCACCACCGCTTCGACCAGATCTTGCGGCAGAATCTTTCCGTAGCCGATCTGCACCATCAAGTCTTCCACCGACGTGACGTGCAGCGACTCCGCGGCCTTTCCCAGCTCGCCCGACTTTTGAATCTTGTTGAAGCTGACGCCGTAGCGGCGCAGCTCTCGTTCGGCCAGCTCCTTGCCGAGCGCCCGCGCATGCTCTCTTTGCTCGGTACGAAGGTAGTTGCGAATCTTCGCCTTCGCCGACGAGGTGGCGGCGTATTTGATCCAATCTTTGTTGGGCTTCTGATTGGGCGAGGTGATGATCTCGACGGTGTCACCGTTACGCAGCACGTAGCGCAAAGGCACGATAAGCCCGTTTACGCGTGCACCCGAACAGTGATGTCCAACCTCGGAATGAATCGCGTAGGCCAGGTCGATCGGAATCGCGCCTTGCGGCAGCGCCTTCACGTCACCCTTGGGCGTAAAAACGTAGACCTCATCGGCGAACATATCGAGCTTCACCGTCTCGATGAACTCGGTCGGATCTTTCAGATCGCGCTGCCACTCCATGAGCTGACGCAGCCAAGCGAAGCGCTTCTGATCTTTCTCGTCGCGCGCGTCGAAAGGCCGGCCCTCTTTGTAGCGCCAGTGGGCCGCGATACCCTCCTCCGCGACTCGATGCATGTCAGCGGTGCGAATCTGCACCTCCATACGCTCGCCGCGCGGACCGATCACCGATGTGTGCAGCGACTGATACATGTTCGGTTTGGGCAGCGCGATGAAGTCTTTGAAGCGCCCCGGAATCGGCGTCCACTTGGAATGCACCACGCCGAGCGTCTCGTAACATTGTCTGACATCTTTGACCAGCACGCGAAAGGCGATGATGTCGAACAGCTGCTCGAGCTCGCGCCCGGTCTTCTTCATCTTTTGGTTGATCGACCACAGATGCTTCACCCGGCCGTAGACCTGACACTCCACGCCGGCGTCGGTGAGCTCCTTATGCAGAACCTTGCAGACGTCGTCGATGTATTTCTGCCGCTCGCGGTGATAGATCGCGACCTTGCCCGACAGCGCCTCAAACTCAACCGGGAACAGATAGCGAAAGGACAGATCTTCCAGCTCTATTTTGATCCACTGAATGCCGAGTCGATTGGCGAGCGGCGCGTAGATCTCCATGGTCTCGCGGGCGATGCGCTCTTGCTTCTCCGGCGGCATCGATTCGAGCGTACGCATGTTGTCGACGCGATCGGCCAGCTTGATGAGGATGACGCGGATGTCGCGCGCCATCGCGAGCAGCATTTTGCGAAAGTTCTCCGCCTGGCGCTCTTCCTTGGTGTTCCAGGGGATCTTGCCGAGCTTAGTGACGCCCTCGACTAGAAACGCGATCTCGCTGCCGAACAGCTTGGAGATATCGTCGGTGGTGGCGGACGTATCTTCCACGCAGTCGTGCAGCAGCCCGGCGCAAATCGACGGTACGTCGAGCTTGAGCTCGGCGATGGTCGATGCCACTCCGAGCGGATGGACCACGTATGGATCGCCCGATCGCCTGAGCTGCCCGTCATGTGCTTTGGCCGCAAACGCGTACGTGCGCTTGATGAGCTCGAGGTCGGCCGCCGGATGGTAGCTCTCAACCTTCGATAGGATGTCCGTTAACCGCATCATTGGCCGAACGATGAGTATAACCGTTTAGGCGCGGCGCGTCATCCCCGTCGGGCGCACAATCGAACGCTATCGCCGAGCTAGGACGACCTAAG
>PLXG01000150.1:12450-13954 GCA_003153195.1 Myxococcales bacterium | reverse complement strand
CGCGGCGGCGCTCGGCTACATCGACGAGATCATTCATCCCAAGGAGACCCGCGCAAAATTGGCCGGTGCGCTCCGCATGTTGCGCAACAAGCGCCAGTCGAGCCCACCCAAAAAGCACGGCAATATCCCGCTGTAATTGAGCCGTTTGTAACAGGAATATAGCTATAGTTCCGGAGTTTTAAGCGGTAACTGACTTGCTAGACGTGCCCTTCCCTGATAATCTGACCTAGCGAAGATGCGACCGTTCTTTGCCTTCGGCCTCGCGCTTGTGCTCTCGACCGGTTGCGGCTCGCTTCCGGCTCGTCCGTCCGATCCATCGCAGATGTCCATGACCCGCAACTTCCACGGCCACCGAGTCGCCGGTTACTCGGTGAGTCCGACGGCGTATGAACATTACATTCGCGCACAGCTTCTCGCCAATGACGGGCGATCGGAGCTGGCGATCGACGAGCTTCACCACGCCATCGCCATGGATGGCAGCTCTGCCTATCTGCGCACCCGCATTGCCGAAGAGCTGCTCAACCTCGGGCGAGTCGATGAGGCGCGCGAAGAGGTGGAGATGGCGCTGCGACTGGACGAAGCGTTGGCGGAGGCGCACGTCGATTTGGCGCGGGTCTTTTTGCGCCTGAGAAATCGTGCGGGCGCGGAGGCCGAGCTCGAGCATTCGCTGGCCATCGAACCGAGCTGCGAGGACGCGTATCTGATGTTGGTCGCTCTTTACAGGGAACGAAACGAAGGACCGCGTCTGATCGATCTTTGGACGCGGATGTTCAAGTACGTTCCGGATTCGGCGCAGGCGCCGCTTCAGCTAGGACGTGCGGCGCTTTCGGCGGGCAACGATCGCGCCGCCGAGACTTATTTTCGGCGCGCNNTTCTCGAGCTCAACGCGACCTTGTCCGAAGCCCGCGTCGGTCTTGGGGATACGCTCGATCGGTTGGGTCGGCCATACGAGGCGCTCACCTACTACGAAGATCAGTTTCGACGCAGCGGCGACATGAAGGTGGCCGATCGCTTTGTTCATGTCGCGGTTTCATTGGGCGAGCTCGATCGCGCCCAGGCGCTCATCGATCGGCTCGAAGAGGACGGCGGATCGTCGGAACGCCGCATCGGGATCGGGTGGCTCAATATCGCCGCCAAGCGTCCCGACCGTGCACGCCGATTGGGGTTGGCGCTGCTCGAGCGCGGTGAATCATCGCACGCGCGACTGCTGGTGGGCGCGGCGCTGGCCGGGCAGGGACAGTTGGATGCGGCCATGACCGAGCTGCAGAAAATCCCGGTTGGCTCCTCGCAGTTCGTGCGCGCGCTCATGCAGCTCGCCGAGCTCTATCTCAAGCGCGACGATCGCGTGCGTGCCATCGAGACCTACCGCAACGCGCTGGCGCAACATCCCGACGAGCAGACCCGCCATTCGATCGAGCAGCGGATGATGCTGCTCGAAAACGGACGGATCGGCTCCCGCTAGACCGACATCAAACTTGGCGTGATCGAAAACGAAGTCTTGAGG
>PLXG01000150.1:0-12419 GCA_003153195.1 Myxococcales bacterium | reverse complement strand
CGGTGAGCGTAGCGAACCATGCCCGTAGTAAGTGCCGCACGAAAGTGCGGCCTCGCTTTGTTGATGTCGGGCTAACGAAGCTTTCGCCGCATAGACGCTGGGGCGTTCGTTCGCTAGAGTTCCGGCATGTGCGCTCGTGGCTTGGTGTTCAGTCTGCTTCTCATCGGTTGTGCGCCGCCGATCGCCCGTCCGTATGCACCACCGTCGGCGAGTGAACTGATCGCGTCCATTCGCGCGCGGGCGAGTGCGCTCAAAACGCTGCGAGCGCAATCCAAGATCGATCACATGGGCGACGGTGGCGAGCGGGTGAAGGTGAAGGTCGCCATGCTGCTCGAGCGTCCTGGGAAGTTGCGATTCGAAGCCGAGAGTCCTCTTGGCGGCGCGGTGGCTACGGTGGTCACCGATGGTCAGCGCTTCTCGCTCCTCGATGTCAGACAAAATCGATTCTTCACCGGACCGGCGCTGGCGTGCAACGTGGCGCGCTTCACGCGAGTTGCGCTCGCTCCATCCGAAGTGGTGGAGGCGATGATGGGCGGCGCGCCGCTCTATCTACCGGCGGACGAAGCGGATCTCGCTCGGGTGGCGTCGGTCTCCTGGGATGGATCGGCTGGCGGTCGCGAAGTTTTGGAGATCAAACTTTCAAACGGCGGCCGAGAGATCGTCAAGTTGTCCGCCGCCAATCGAGTCTGGGACGTGGTGTTCGTGGAGTTGCGCGACGCGGCCGGCAAGCGCCTATGGAAGCTCGAGAGCGAGGATTTCGCCGATCGCGGCGGCGGGATTCGACTTCCCTCCAAGATGGATATCGTTGAGCACGGTTCCGATCTGGAGATCAAGCTGCACGGATTCGAGCCCAATGTAACCATTCCCGACGGCGCATTTCATCTCGACCCGCCGGCACGCGTTCCGTCGGAAGTTGGGGACTGTAAGTAGCGGGCAGAAAAATAGGGCTACATCAGCGTGGCCTCGGGCAGACGTCCGTCGCGGAAGTCGTGCTCGAGTCTTTTGACGAAATGATTCCAGCGCTCCTGCTCATCGCACGAGCGAAAATTGAAGCGAACTCCGACGCCGCCATGCGAATCTTTTGCGACTTCGCGCACCACGATCGCGCGCACCTCGAGCGGCTGCAGATGTGAATCAGGTTGAGAGATGGTGAGCAGTGTCGCCGCTCCCACACCGAGCGCGGCCGCGGTTCGTACGAACGCTCCCTCTTCGTTCAGGTCTTGCGTGAAGTTGACGCGACGGCTGTCGAGGCTGGTATAGGCGACCGGAAGTCGGATCGGAATTCGTCTTCGCCGGCGCTTGTCGACGAGACCGCCGCGCACGAAGCCGATCAGATAGGTGAGCTTGGGTCGCTCGCAAGCGTCGAAGGTGACGGCCACGCCGACCGGCAGCCGCTGGTTACCGCTGGTGCGCCGCCAGGCGATCGATCCGTGAAGCAGCGTGCGCGGCCCCTGTTGAAACACCACCTCGAGAGTGACTCGGGTGCCGGTCTCCGGCGACGGATCGATGGGTACGAACAGACTCGCCGCCTGCTCATCATAGTGATGAACAAATTCGTCGCGCTCGAGGAAGACGAGCTTGAGTCTCCGCATCAGTGGCGGGGCCGTCCTTGCGCTCGGATTGGAATCGGGACCGGAATCGGAGGCGGTTGCAGGAGTCCGGTCAGCTTCTCCACCACCCGATCGATCAGCTCGCGGATCTTATCCATCTTTTCCTCGGCCTCCCGGATCGTGTTTTCGCTCGGACAACAGAGCTCTCATCATTACGTTACCAGCCCTCTTTCTTTTCGGTCAAGAGCTGGTAGCATCTTCTCGATGCGCCTGTCGGTGTTTCAACTACTCGTAACTACAGTGTGTTTTAACGGTATCGCCAGGTCGGAGGTGCGTTCGCCAACGCCATCACTGTGGGCGGATCGCTCTCTTCCGAGCGCGCTCGAAGAGGCCCAAAAGTCCAATCGCTGGTTGATGGTGGATGTGTTCGCCGCTTGGTGCTCGCCCTGCCAGGAGATGGATCGTGAAGTCTATTCGCGCGGTCAATTTGCCGACCAGATCGCCAAGGACTTCATCGCGCTTCGCAAGAACGGTGAAGAGGGGGAAGGACTTGCGATCGCCGGCAAATATCATGTCGTTGGTGTCCCCACCTTGCTGGTGCTCGACGGCGAAGGCCGCGAGGTCGATCGGGTGATGGGTAGCTTGAAGATGGGCGAGCTGGTCGACACCTTGCGCGGATTCCGCGCCGGCAAAGGAACCCTCGGTTCGCTCGAGCTCGAGGTCGCAACTCGTCACGCCATGCGCGGCGATCCGCGCACCGTCCTCGAAATGGCAGACATTGTCAAAGATCGTGCGCGCGCGCCGCAGGCGCTGCTGACGCTGGGAAAATATTATTATCTACGCGGTCAGAAGAACGCGGCCGAGGCGGCCAAGACGCTGGAAGAGATCGTTCGCTCATATCCCGACGCCGAAGAGGCGGGCGAGGCTCCGTACAGTTTGGCGCTAGCCTATCATCAGCTCGGTCGCGATCGCGAGGCACGCCAGGTGCTCGACGCGTGGCTGGCGCAAGATCGCGATGGAACGCGCGTGAACGGTTACGCCTGGCTCTGCTTCAAAAATAATTTCGAACGCGCGCGCGGAATCGAAGTGGCCAAGAGCGGTCTGGCCAAGGCGCCGGCCAACGACGGTCTTTGGGACACGCTGGCCGAGCTCTATTTTTCCGTTGGAGATCGCCCGCAAGCGGTGTTGGCGGAAAAGAAAGCGCGCACGCTCAAACCGAACGACAACTACTACGCGACCCAGTTGGCTCGTTTCACCGGCGAGGCAAAAAAATGAACCGATGGCCGATCTACTGCCTACTTTTGTTGCTCGCGGCTGCCTGTCACCGGGAAGCGACGGTCACTGTGCATTTCGATCCCGTCGACGGATCGATCGCGTCCGCCAAGGTGGTCGATTCGTCCGCGGAATGTCGCGATGTCGCCGACTGCGCGCTCGAGCCGGTCGATTGTTGCGATTGCAAAAGTGGTGGAAAGCAGCGAGCGGTGGCGAAAAGCAAACCCCACGACGCGGCGGCGCGGCAGGCGAAGTGTAAAGATCAGATGTGCGCGATGATGATCTCGAACGATCCGAGTTGTGCACAGCACGCCGCCTGTGTGGGCGGACGATGCGTCCTCAACTGATCAGCGGGACGCGACCGGACCTTCCACCACGTAGTGCATCTCGACTGGCTGGCCGTCGCGTAGGACTTCGACGCTGAAGCGATCGGTGAGCTTCACCCAGGCGTAGGCGCGAGAGGCATCTTCCAGGGCGTGAATCGGTCGTCCGTCGACGCGCAGCAGCACGTCACCCGGTCGAAACCCCATTTTCTCGACGAAGCTCCCGGGGCGCACTTCTATAAGTTGGTAGAGTCCGCGCGGTGTTTGGGAAAGCGCGACCTGTCCGCTGATGCTGGCGAAGTCGGACAGCTCGCGATCGAGCTCGCTGCGTTGTAGCTGGATTCCCTCCGCGCTGTTTGAAGATGGATCAGCGCCGCTCTGAGCTTGAACAGGAGCGACCGGAATTGCGACAGGCACGACGGGTCGACTGACCGCTGGCGCGACAGCCAGCTCGGGAGCGGTGAGGACGGCGGGCGGAATCTGAGCGCGAGCGTGCGCGACGCGAGTCAATGGAGCCGGCGAGAGCGTGAGCTGCTCGCGACCCTCGGCGCGTTCGATCATTAAGTGACGGCCGTCGAGCGCGACGATCCGTCCCCCCGCGAGCGGTTCGCCTACGCGCTTGAGAACATACTCACCGCCGAGCTCGTCCCAAAGAAGGGCCTGCGAAGTAGAGAGGATGATCCCTACTAAGCGCGGACGAATCGCGAGCGGTGCGGCAATCGCCGGTGCGCTCGCCTCTGGCGCGGGCATCTCGAGCAGCTCTTGCGCGTGTGCGCTCGCACCGACACTCAATGCCATCAACAGTGAAAGAATGCTTGGTTTCATAAAGGCGCTGTCAGAGCAGGCTTCGTGCCAGCCCGCCGTTGCCGCTTCAAGTCGGGGATCGCTATGAAGTTCCTGGAGAACGAAATCGCGCTGCGCGTGCGGTAGGGCACGTCGTCAACGCGAATTCACGATCGGATGTGAACGAGGACGGTGCGGCGAACCACTACTTGTCGCGCTCGTGACCCTTTTCAGCCAGAGCGGGAGCCGATTTGTCGACGCGTCCGCTGTCGCCGGCAGGCAATGCTTTTCCGGTCGACGACGCAGCCGGCAGACCCATCTTTGCTTTCAGCTCGGCGAGCGCCAAGTCGGCCCCGCCGGTGGTCTCGAGCGCTTTGAACTTTTGCGCCAGCATATCACCTGACGATTCTTCAGCGAGCTCGGCGTGTGCTTCGCTCTCCGCTTCCAGCTGCTCGACCTTTTCCGACATGCGATCGAAGGTGTCGAACGCCGACGTGTCAGACAACCCGGACATGGTCTGCTGAATCGTCTTTTGCGCTTCGGCGCGTTTGGCGCGCGCCACTAGAATGTTCTTCTTGCGCTTGGCCTCTTCGATCTTGTTGTTGAGCGTACCGAGTTGAACCTTCAGCTTCTCGACTGAATCTTTTTGCAGATGCCACTGCTGCTCGAACTGCGCCGCCAGCGTGTCATTTTCTTTTTGCCGCAGCAGCGCTTCTTTGGCGAGTCCATCGTCGCCGGCATGAACCGCCAGCATCGCCTTGCGCTCCCACTCTTTGCCCTGTGTAATCTGATCGTCCCACTGTTTCTTGAGACGTTTCTCGTCGCCAATGGCGACTGCGACCTGCTTCTTGGCCTCCACCAGCTGGTTCTTCATGTCGAGGACGACCTGATTGAGCATCTTCTCAGGGTCTTCGGACTTGCTGATGAGATCGTTGATGTTCGACTTGATGAGCGACCCGAGTCTACTGAAGATGCCCATTAGGCGGCCTCTCGGAATTTCGCCAGTCGCCCATGGTGCGATGCGACCGCGAGACTGATGTCATCGATGGTGGCGGCGAATTCGTTGTAGTCGAGATTTTCCATCTGCAGCGCGTCGGAGATCACGACCGAGTCGCCTTCGATGCCGTAGGCGCCATGCATCATCTCAGTGGCATTGAGCTCGAGCAGCGTGCGGAAGAGGGCTTCGCGTTGATGGCGTGGAATCTCCATCAACTTGATGCGAAAGACGATCACCGGTCCAGCCAGCGTGATGATCAGGTTCTTCACGCTGTCACCACTCAAAAGCCAAGTGCCCTCGCGCGGCTTATCGAACGCGAGCTCCATCTTTTCGAGGTACGACTGAACATCTGCCACAGTCTTCATACGTCCTCCCAGGAGACAAAGATCCTAGGCGAGCCCCTCCATTCTGCAAAGGGGTCACTCTCCTAGTATGTAACTATCTAGATCAAAAGCGATTATTTCGCAAACCGCGCAAATCGCGATTTAGGGAACCTGCATGCCGCCTGACACGTTCAACTCCTGCCCCGTGATGAAGTCCGAAAGTCGCGATGAGAAAAAGAGCACGGCACCCGCGATGTCTTCCGGTTCGCCGATGCGGCCGAGTGGAATTCGTTTGATCATTTCCTGCCGTTGCTCCTCCGGCACGCCCAGCTCGTCGCCCGGTTTTTTCGCGTGCGTGAGCCGGGTGTTGGTGAAGCCAGGCGCCACCGCGTTGCAGTTGATACCGAACCGTCCCCACTCCTGCGCGATGGTGCGCGTGATGCCGATGTTACCCATTTTTGCGGCGGTGTAGTTGACCTGCCCCGGATTGCCGCGGATCGCCGCGGTGGAGAAGAAGTTGACGATCTTGCGGTTGTACGCCGGCTTGCCGTGCTGCTCGATCTCCTTCTTGGCGAGGTCGCGCATGTACGGCGCCGTAGAGCGAATGCAGTTGAACGTGCCGGTGAGGTTCACATCGATGACCAGATCCCACCATTCGTCGGTCATCAAATGCGTGACCTTGTCGCGGGTGATGCCGGCGTTGTTGACCAAGATGTCGAGCTTGCCGAAAGTGTCGGCGGCGGTCTTCATGAGCGTGTCGGTGTCCGATGGATTGGCGACCGAGCCCACGTGGAACGCCGCGCTGTCTTTGGCGACTTTTTCGCAAGCGTCGCGCGCTTCTTTTGCCGGCGCCTCTTCCACATCGTTGATGACGACCTTACAGCCCTCGCGGACGAACATGAGCGCACAGGCCCGTCCGATTCCTCGTCCGGCTCCGGTGATGACGGCGACGCGATCGCTTAGCAAACCCATGGAGTCTCCTCGATCTTTAGCCCAAATCCTTTGAAGGAATCCAATTTTTGGCGGTCCCGACGTAAAAGGTCAAGACCACCTGAATCGTTGCGAAAAGGGGGCCATTCATGGTAATCGCTGAACCCGTTATGCAGCTCCCGCGTCATGTCGCGATCATCATGGATGGGAACGGCCGCTGGGCGAAGCGGCGCGGTTTGCCTCGCATCGAGGGCCATCGTCGTGGCGCCGACACCGTGCGAGAGATCGTGCGTTCGTCGCGCGAAATCGGGCTCAAAGCGCTGACGCTGTACGCATTTTCGTCACAGAATTGGTCGCGGCCGATGGCCGAGGTCCACACGTTGATGGAGCTTCTGCGCGACTATCTGGTCAACGAGCGCACCGAAATTCTCGAGAACAACATTCGGCTCACCACCATCGGCGACGAATCGCGTCTTCCCGATTTCGTGCACGGCCCGCTCAACGAGCTCAAGACCGCGTCGGCGGGCAACACCGGAATGATTCTCTGCTTGGCACTCTCGTATGGTGGTCGCGAAGCGATCGTCGATGCGGCCAAGCGTCTCGCTGAGCAGGTTCAGAGCGGGTCGATGCGCCTGCAGGACGTGAACCTGCTGTCGTTCTCCGAAGCGCTCGCCACCAGCATGTTGCCCGAGCTCGACATGGTGATTCGCACGTCGGGTGAAGAGCGACTTTCGAATTTTCTTCTCTGGGAGTCGGCTTACGCTGAGCTCTATTTCACCGAAACCTTGTGGCCCGAGTTCACGCGCGCCGAGCTTCAGGCAGCGCTGCAAAGTTTTCAGGGTCGCGAGCGCCGTTTCGGTCTGACGTCGGAACAAGTCCGACTTCGCGCCACAAAATAGCGTGAACGCATTGGCCGGGCAGCTTTCAAACAATGAGTAATTTGGCGGCGCGGTTTTTGACCGCTGCGGTTCTGATTCCGTTTTTGCTGGCCGGAATTTTTTGGTCCAATCCAGTCGGGGTGTGGGCCCTCGTTTTTCTCGCCACCGTCCTTGGCCTGACCGAATTCTACGGGATGACGATGGCCAAGGAGCCGGCCTTCGAGCGCGCGGTGGCGGTGGTGCTGGCTTCAGTGCTGGCGGCTTCGGTGTACTGGCTCGACACCTCGCCGCACCTGTTGCTGGTGGCGTTCGCCGCGGTCACGCTTTCGGCGTTTGTCTTCTATCTTTTTCGTTATCGCGAAATCGAAACGCTCTCGACCCGCGTGAACGCGATGTTGTCGGGATTTCTCTACGTCGGACTTTTGTTGACCTTCGTGGCGCTCTTGAAAAAGCGCGGGCCCGACGGTGGCTTCTGGGTGCTCATCACGCTGACGGTCACTTGGTTCGGTGACACTGCCGCCTATTTCGCCGGCCGCTTCATCGGTCCGTTCTGGCCCAAGAAGCTGTATGAGTCGGTCAGCCCCAAGAAGACGGTGGTCGGTGCCTTTGGTGGCTTGGCGGGAAATTTGCTCGCGACGTCGTTGGCAAAATTAGTTTATTTGCCATCGCTGTCGTGGACCGATTGCGTGCTGGTGGCGATTCCTGCCGGCATGCTCGGTCAAGTTGGCGATCTCTGCGAGTCGATGCTCAAGCGTTCGGTGGGCGTAAAAGATTCAGGAAAACTTTTGCCGGGACACGGCGGAATGCTCGATCGCATCGACGCGCTGCTGTTTTCAGCGCCGTACATCTATTTTTATGCGCGCTGGTTTTATCAGTGGCAGTGGCCGCCGATTCACTACTGCTCGCCGTAACGCTAGATCCCTTCGGAGTTAAAATGATCGAGCGAGAACGACGAGTCCATCGCTCGCAGCGAGAGGATCGGCGTTCGCAGCCCGGTCATTTTAACTTCGAAGGGGTCTAGGCGATGGGTTCGGATGTCACGACGGCCGGCGCTGCAGCCATGGGCTGCTTCACCGCAGTGAGCGCGAACAGAAACGCAGCCGCTAGAATTCCCGCGCCGACGAAGTAGGGCATTCCCACTCCGAAGATTAGCAGCGACACGCCGACTTTAGGTCCCACGATTCGCGCCAGCGCGCCGAATGCTTGCGAAACGCCGAGCACTCCGCCTTGATGCTCGCCGCCAGCACTGCGTGAAATCAGCGACGACAAAGAGGGGGTGTTGAATCCGTTTCCGATGGCGATGATTCCCATCGCAACCAGCAAAAGCGGAAGATGAAACGAGTAGGCTTGTAAGAGAAATCCGATCGCCATGGTCAGCGTGCCGAACAGGATCAACTTTCGCTCGCCCACGCGCGGCACCATACGCCGCACTAAGCCGCCTTGCACCAGCACCATCAGCACGCCGATGTAGGCGAACAGATAGCCGGCCTTCTCCGGTCGATAGCCAAAACGTCCGTCGAGATAGAGCGAAAACGTCGCTTCCAGATTGGCGAATCCGAAGGTCACGATGAAGAGGAGCAGCATCAGCGACAAGAGGCGCGGATTTGAAACCGTGCGCAAAAGTCCGGCCCAAGTGAGCGTGCGCGCCTGTGATCGCTGACCGGCGGCACGCGGCTCTTTGAGCACGAAGACCGCCAGAACAAAGTTCAAGACCGCGAGAAAACCGGAGACGAAAAAGGGCAGGTTGGGTGAAGTCTTGGACAGGATTCCGCCGACGGCGGGACCGAACACGAAGCCGAGCCCGAAGGCTGTGCCCAAGATCCCCATGCCGGCCGCCCGCGACTTTTCGTCGGTGACGTCGGCGATGTAGGCCTGCGCTGCAGTGATATTGGCGCCACACGCGCCGGCAAATCCGCGCGCGATGAGAAGCCAAGTGAAGGAGGGAGCGAGGGCGTAACCAAACTGCGAGCCGCATGAGCCGAGGATGCTGATGAGCAGCACTGGTCGTCGTCCGGCGCGATCGGAGAGTCGTCCCCAGATCGGCGCGAAGATGAGCTGCATGACCGAATAGATCGCCATCAGATTTCCGATCTGACTGTCGGTCGCGTGCAGATCGCGCGCGTACAGCGGCAGAATCGGAATCACCATTCCAAAGCCGAGCAGGTCTAAGAAGACCGTGAGAAAAATGACCGCGAGTGGTGAGCGAAGGCGCGCCGCCATGGGTCGCCTATCCTAGTCGTCTACCTGGTGAATCGCAATCGATGCTTGACCGCTCGACACCTGGAGGCTAGAGCATGATTGGGCTCTGTGCCCATGACCGACCAAGCGAAGCCGTACGCCGTGATCAGGCCGAATGGATCGTGCTCTAACCAAGGACGCGCATGCTCGAGATCGACTGGCAAGGCGGCGTACGCGTGATGGGAACGCCCATCTGCTTCGACGGGATTCGCCCGCGCGAGACCTGCTTCGTTTCGAGCGCCGACGTTTCGCTTAAGAAACGCGCGCTGCCGGCCAAGATGCGTCCCAAGATCTTGGCCACCGAGCGTACGCGGCAGCTGAAGTTTCCGTCGTCGGACGATGTGTTGGTCTCGCCCTTTTCACGTCCCTTCGCGCTCGGACGCGCGCGCGTGGAGCTTTTGCCATCGGGACATCTGCCGGGCGCGGCGCAGCTGCTCATCGAGGTAAAAGGCGATCGAGTGCTCTACGCCGGCGCGCTCAATCCAAAGGCGGGTCGACTCTCCGAAGCGTGCAAGATGCGCGACTGCAGCGCATTGATCCTGTCCGCACCGCTGGCGCCACTCACCGTCGATCGGTCGCTGCCTCCGCGCGAAGAGGTCGAGTCGGCGCTGATTCTGGCGGTGCAGCGCGCCATCGAAAAGAAGCGCACGCCGGTGGTGCTGGCGCCGGTGCTGGGCGCGGCGCAAGAGGTGGTGGCGCTGTTTTCGCGTGCGCGCATCTCGCTCAAGATTCATCCGCGCATCGCGCAATATGTCAGACAATATCGCCAGCTCGGCATCGAAGTGGCCGAGACCGCCGAAGCGAAGAGCGACGAGCGCGTCTGGATCTGGCCGGTGAATCTTAAAAAATCGCTGGAGCTTTCGCGGCTGCGAGCGACCACGCTGCTTTTCGTTTCCGGCGAAGCGATCGATCCGGCCGCGGTGAAGCGGGCCGGCGCGCGCGAGGGTTTTCCCTTGGCTGATCATGGCGATCTCCGCTCGCTGGTCGAGTACGCGGTCGCCGCGGGCGCGCGTGAGGTCTACCTCACCTCGGGATTCGGCGATCGCGTGGCCAAGGCGTTCGCCCGCCGCAAGATCTCCGCGCACGCGCTCGAGGCGCCGTCGCAGATGTCGCTTTTCCGCTGAGCCGCCGGCGAGGTTCGGCGGTGGTGGTCCTTGCCGATGGGCGGCAATCCCCGTAGACTCCCTACATGTTCGGCATCGGAATGGGAGAGCTCATCGTCATCGCGGCTTTGGCGCTGATCATTTTCGGTCCGCAACGATTGCCTGAGCTGGCCTCTACGCTCGGCAAAGCGATTCGCCAATTCCGCAAAGCCACGCAAGACTTACAGAATCAGCTGGAGATCGACGAAGAGGTCAAACAGCCGCTGCGCGAGCTGCGCGCCGCGCTTCGGGACGATCTGATGCCGCCGGTGGTCAGGCCACTCGCGCCCAATCCGCCGCTGCCACCGCCCCCGGCGATTTCCCCCCCCGCGCCGTCTGTACCGCCGGTCGCTGCGGCACCGGCTTCGATTCCGGTTCCGGCGCGGCCCACCGCCCCCGACGATTCCAAGGGCAAAGCCTAGGTTCATGGCCGGGAGTGTCGATGACAGTCGGATGCCGTTCATGGAGCATCTCGACGATCTGAGAATTTGTCTCCGCAATACCGCGTTCGCAATTCTCGGTTGCACCATCGTCACCTACCTTTTCCGCAAAAAGCTTTTCGCGTGGATGGCCAGTCCGTTTTTTCAGGCCTGGGATCGAGTCGAGCTCGACGGCAAACGCCTCGGCGCACCGGAGATGGTGTTCACCTCTCCGATGGAAAATTTCATGGTCCACTTCAAGGCGGCGTTGGTGGCCGGCGTTTTCGCCTCGTCACCGTTCGTCTTTCGCGAGCTTTGGCGGTTCATTTCGCCAGGTCTCTATCCACACGAGCGGCGTTGGGGGCTGGCTTTCGTTGTTGCGGCGGTGCTGCTCTTCGTTGGTGGCGGACTGTTTGCGTACTACTACGTGCTCCCCGCCGGATTCGAATACTTTCTCGGCTACGCGAACGAGAGCGTCGACATCATTCGCGCCATGGGCCACAAGACCTTCGCGCTGCGTCCGATGATCAGCATGGACGAATATTTTGGGCTCACCACCATGCTCTTGCTGGTGTTCGGATTGGTGTTCGAGCTGCCGCTGGTCTTGTCGATCTTGGCGATGCTAGGAATCGTTTCAGCCGCGCAACTTTGGAAATTCAATCGCTACGCGATCATCATCTTCGCGGTGCTGGGTGCATTCTTGACCCCGGGCGATCTCGTTGTCGGACAATTGGCGATGACCGGTGCGCTCACGGTGCTCTACAATCTCAGCATCGTGCTCGCGCTCATCGTGGGAAGAAAACGCAAAGCAGAATCGGAAGCGCTGATCAGCACTCCGTCGCCGTAACCGCCCACAACCTCAGGCGAGATCGATGATGATGACCCGACGCGCCGGTTCGGCCGTCGGTTCGTGCAGAGAATCTTCGGAGGGAGTTGGCGGCAAAACGAGCGGAAGCTCGAGGCTGGTGGGCTCCCAGCCGGAGTGTTTCGGTTCGGTCGCCTCCCATTCGGATCCGGTCTTCATGGAGTCCTTTGTGCGCGGCCGCACTCTTTCAATCCCATTTAACTATAACATTTTGACGACTTTTCTGCCACTTCGACCACTGAAAACTTGACGTCACGATCGGTCGCCTCTAGCTTGAATATATAGTACCCACCGGAGGTTCAGCCCAGATGCGGAGCCCGCAATTGGCCCAAGCGGCCGGTCGTAACACCCGGATGTCCTTGAAAGCCTCGCACCGCCGATTCAGTCTCAAAGTATCCCATCGGCAAGGTTCGAGCGACACCCCGCCAGCAGCCAATCCATGGAGAGAAGGGGAGCGCGACAACTACATCGCACCCCCCAAACGCCGCAGGTAGAGCAAAGCCACTCGGCCCGATTGCAGCGTACGGCTTCGCTTGGTCGGTCACGTACCAAGGCGTACGCTTTGGTTGAACTGTCGGTTCGCGGTGCTCGCACTCGGCCTTCGGCCGGCTCGCATCCGCGTCCCTTCCGCGCTGCAGGCGTGCGCTGACCGAAGGGCGCGAAGCGGCGAGCGAAGCGAGCGCACCCGCAGGAAGTGCC
>PLXG01000322.1 GCA_003153195.1 Myxococcales bacterium | reverse complement strand
CGGGCTCGGACTTCTCGAGCTGCGAGTTGGCTTTGGCGAGCCGGAAGTCCACGATCTTGACCTCGCCGAACTTCGTGATGAGCACGTTCGGCGGAGAGATGTCGCGGTGGACGATGTTGAGCCGCTTCCCGTCGAGACCGATCTTCTCGTGGGCGTAGTGAAGTCCGGCGCAGATCTTGACGACGATGTTGAGCGCCTCGGGGAGCGGCAGCCGCTGCTTATTCTGGAACAGACGGCGCATGATGCCGCGCACGTCCTCACCATGCAGATACTCCATGACGAGGAAGTAGTGGCCACCCAGCACACCGACGTCGGTCAGCTGACAAATATTGGCATGTTGCAGCGTGCTGGCGATGCGTGCTTCATCGAGAAACATCTCTACGAAATCGGGCTGCGACGCGAGGTGCGGTAAAACGCGCTTGAGGACACACAGCTTTTCGACGCCTGGGAGGGTGGAAGCCTGCGCCAGGAAGATCTCCGCCATTCCTCCGACCGCGATACGTTTCAGGATCTTGAACCGACCGATCTGTTGCCCTTGTTGCAAGCTGGGCCCAGCCGGCTCTCCCGGCGGAGGTGGGTTCGGAGCGATGGACACGCTCGATGGTAATTCGCTCTTCCAGCGTCGGTCAAGCGATCAAGAGCGATTACATGTCGGGTGGTCGATGCATTTCCAAGCTGGCGAGCACCCGACTGAACAGGAGATCACGCTCCACGTCAATCGTGACGTCGTGGAACGATTTCTCGAGGACGAGGGTCTCTAGTTGATCGCGCGGTGTGCCTATCTTGCTCACCAAATGTTCCATGCTGGAGAACGGAATGGTGTGGTCGTGTCGCGCGTGAGCGATGAGCGCCGGTACCGTGATCTCGTGCAGCCGCTCGCGCATATACAGGCCGAAATCGACCAAGCTGCTGAGCGATTTGAGCGGCATTCGCGAGCTGCCTTGTGCGAGCACGTTGAGCTTGCGCATGGCCACGTCAGACACGTCGGGACCGGCGAGCTTAGGGAGCGCCAGGGTTCGCAAGAAAGCATTTCGTCCGACAAATTGAGCGAACTTTTCCGCGCGCGCATCGAGATTGAGCGCGGTCGCCATCACCGCTACAGAAAGAATTTTTCCCGAGTGTCGTCGAGCGAGCTCGAGCGTGAGCAGTCCGCCGAGCGAAAGGCCGCACACCGACACGTGGGTGCAGCGCTGGCGAAGATCTTCGAATGCACGCTCAACGCTGTCGTACCAATCGTGCCAGGTCGTTTGCGCCAGCGCCTTGGTGCCCTTGAAGAAGCCGTCGACACAGTGGCCAGCCAGCTGCGGTCCGATGATGACCCAATCGGGATGCGCGCTTGCCAGTGCTTCGCCGAGCGGACGCATCTCAAACGGTGTACCGGTAAACCCGTGAATGAGGAGCACTCCGCGCCTGCCGCGTTCGGGACCCAAGTGAAAGGCCTCTCGAAGACGCTCTGCCCGCTCAACTTTCGTCGGCTCCGTCATGTCTGACTCACCCACACTCTACCCCTTTCGCCCACCTGATTCACTATTGGTTTTGCGCAATTGACAGATGAGGGTGGGTTGAGTCAAAATGAAAGTTGGGCTCTTGTGATCGAGCGCCAAGGAGCTCGACTTCGGCGATGGAAGACTGGAAGACCCGAATCACCCAGATTCGACCGGCCGAGAAGCAGGCTGCCAATCCGGAGCAGGCGTGTCTAGTGCTGATCTATCCAGGCGGCGCCGATCTGGGAAAGCGCTACGAGCTTCTCGGTCAGCAAGAGGTCACCATCGGTCGCGGCGCCGACTGCGACATTCAGGTCGATCGCGATTCGGTCTCGCGGCGCCACGCCAAGGTCACGCGCGCCGGTAACGCGTGGAACGTGCTCGATCTCGGCTCGACCAACGGCAGNNATGACCATCATCGATGGTCTCACGCAGGCTTACAACAAGCGTTACTTTCTGGAAAACCTAGAAAAAGAAATTCCGCGCTGCACGCGGCATCAGCGGCCGCTGTCGCTGGTGATGTTCGACATCGACCATTTCAAAAAAATCAACGATGCGCACGGCCACTTGACCGGCGACTTCGTGCTCAAGGAGCTGGCGCGCCGCATTCGTTCGCGCGTGCGCAAAGAAGAGGTCTTCGCGCGCTACGGTGGGGAAGAGTTCGCCGTCACGCTGCCCGAAACCAGCAAAGATCAGGCAGTCAAAGTCTCCGAAGATCTGCGCAAGTTGGTGGGCACCGAGCCGTTCGAGTTCGAAGGCGATTCGATCCCGGTGACGATCTCGATCGGGGTCGGCACCACCGTCGCCGAAATCGCGCCGGACGCGTTCATCCGAATTGCCGACGAGAATCTGTATAAAGCCAAAAGAAGCGGCCGCAACAAAGTCATCAGTTAACGCGCTACCCAATCGGCCTGATCGCGGCTTACGTCCGACCGAAGGGCGCGAAAGCGGCGAGCATAGCGAGCGCACCCGCAGGAAGTGCCGAGCCCGTGGCGAGGCCTCACTCAGCTCTCGCCTCGCTCCGTTCGGCCGCGATCCCTTCGGGCCAACGCGAGTCGCGGCCTCACCGCTCGCGCTCAGTCTCGATTGGCTACGCGCTGCTGAAAAGCAGTTTGCGGTGACTCAGAGTTAGCTGGTTGATGAGGCCGCGACGACTGAGCGATGTGACCGAAGCGAACGAAAGCGAGGAAGTGCCGAAACGCAGTGAGGCTCAGACCGACTGGATCGCGCGGTGACTAGTTCGCAGAGGGGATGCAGTTCGAGCCGGTGGTGGTCGACGTCGTTCCGCCATCCGGGGTGGTCTTGATGGCCTTGGTCGCGCACTCGACGCGCGCCGTGGTGTTCGGCGGGACCAGCGTCGAGCCAGTCTTCTCGTTACAGGTTGCTTCGCGGCAGATTGCCACGCCCAGCGTTTCAGTGGTGCCCGTGTCGGGATCGAAAACCGGCGCGCAGTTCATTGCGCCGGTGCGATCGACCAAGCACCAGCAGGGCGAATCGGCCGTCGCGCCGACGCTCTTATTGTCACAGGCGTCTTTTCCACACCACGGGATGGTGGTGCTGACCGGAACGCCGGTGTGCGAGTCGGTGGTGATGTCTTCGACGACGCAATCGGGCTGATCGGGATTGTCTTTGACATGATCGATCGGAGCGCCCAAGCAGCCGGCGCCGATAGCCGACACGATCGCCGCGGCGAGGCCAGAGAGTGCATCCACGTAGGAGGGCGGATCGCAGATCGAGCGCTCGACACTGTGGGTCTTGTCGGTGAGCGAGTTGACCACCGACGAGATGCGGACCGCCGGGTCGCCGAAGAAGTTGGTCGGATCGCTCGCCAGCGTGCAGGAGTGCACCAGCACCGGGCACGACGCGATGTTCATGTTGTTCTCGCACGGTGACGTCACTTTGACGTCGATGCTGTCGCTGTTCACTGGCGCGGAGATGGTCACCAAGATCACGTCATCCGGACTGGCCTTGACGCCGCCCGAAGCTTTCGGCGTTCCGAAGAAGCTGATGTAGCGGCCGATGTCCCAAAGATGTCCTTTGGCCTTGTCTCCGTCGGGATTCGGTGCCGATGCGATGTCCATCAGCGTGCCTTGGGTGCTCGGCAGCGGAAAGGTCGGCGGCATTCCGTACTCGAGACCGAATTGCGTGCAGCGATACGACGAGTTCGCCACGCCGTACTGGCTCTGCGAAGGATCGAACAGATCGGTGTTCGGCGGCGCGGAGCAATCGTCTTCGTCGGTCACGAACACCACCGCGAGGAGCGCGTCGTCGCGCAGAAAGCCCTGATTCTCCGCCGGCACGTCGTGCAGCGCGCGGTAGACCGATTCGAGCTGATGCTCGAAGCCGCAACCTTGATCGCCGACGTCGGCCATGCAGGTGAAGGTCGCTTTGATGTCTTGGCCCGCCGGCAAATTGTCGGTGCCCATCAGCTGGTTGTAGTCGATGTAGCTGGCCGGCATCTGTGTGCTGGTGTCGTTGCCGACGTGTAGACATCCCGCTTGACCCGAATTGGCCGCCGGCAGCGCTTGTAACTTGCCACCCTGTCCACCTGGAACACAGGCGCCGTTGCCGAGCGAGGTCGGACCGGCACCGAGGTCGGAGGTGACCACGCCGATGTGATACCAGGCGGGGCTTCCCATGGTCGCGAAGGAGTTGAGCTTGTCGATGAAGAGCGGGAACTCGGTTTTGAGCTGCGTCTGCTTGGGCGTCATCGACGGCGAGTTGTCGATCATGAACAAGATGTCGACCTTGTTCTTGACGTTCTCACCGACGCGGACGGGGGTATTCTGAGTCACCACGGGAAGCGGGCACTCTACCGGCGGCGAAATGCAGGAGCCTGCCAGGCCGGCGACGACGGGAGCCCACAGGGCGACGGCAAAACGGAACTTCATCGGAACCTCCTAATAAAGACACTGAAATCAAGCAACGGCGAATCGGTTGGGACTATAGAACGACCACAGCGCCGCCCGCAAGTCCGGTACATCACTTTTGAATCCCGACGTTTTAGACCAGGGTTAAAACGCCGCGGATGCGCGCAACCTCTTCCCGCAAAGTAGGATTGGTCGGCCGAACCAAATCCGTCACGAAATTCCGGCCGCGCCCGATCGTTATTCTATTTATTTGTAATTAAATGGTTAATTGGATCAGTTACAGGTGTCGCTACCGGTCGCGCCTGGCGTTGAGCTGGCTCCTTTGAGCGCATAGGTGGCGCATTCCACCCGAGCGGAAGTGGCCATTGGCGCCAAGGCCGCGCCGACTTTTTCATCGCAAGTGGTGTCGCGACAGATGGCGACACCGTTGGTCTCGCTGGCGCCGGTGACCGGATCTTGCACTGCGGTGCATCCTTGAGTACCGGTTCGATCGACCAGACACCAGCAGGGAGCGATGGCGCTCGCGGTCACCATCTTTTGCGCGCAGGCGTCGGCTCCGCACCAACCGATTTCGGTGGTGAACGAGTCGCCACCTTTGACGGTGGTCTCTTCGACAGTGCAGTCCGGCTGGGCGGGATTCTCGGAGCGATATTTGACCGGTGCGTTCAAGCAGCCGGGGCTGATACCGCTCTTGATCGCGGAGGCCAACCGAATCAGCGCATCATTATATGAGTCGATGTCGCAGATCGATCGTTCGACGCTGTCGCATTTGTTGTTGAGGGCGTTCACCACCGCGGAGAGACGTACCGCCGGATCGCCGGTGAAGACCTTGTCGGGTGATACGCAGGAGTGCACCAATGTCTGACAATTTCCCTGACCAGGATTCTGATCGTCGCAAAGCTGAGGCTCGATGTCGATGGACTGGTTGTTCACCGGCGCCGAGATACTGACCAAAATGACGTCGTCGGGATTTTCCTTTACGCCGCCGTCCGACTTCGGGCTCTTGAAGAAATTGATGTAGCGATCGATGGTGTAGAGATGTCCCACCGAAGCCGATTGGTCGGGAACGGGGGCGGCTTCGATGTTGGAGATGACGCCGGAGGTGTCGGGAAGTGGGCTCATGGCCGGGCTGCCGCCTGCCAATCCAAATCGCGTGCAGCGTAGCGAATCTTGTCTGCCATATTTTTTGAGCGTGTCTGTATCGGACCCAAAGAGATCCGAATCCGGCGGCGCGGAGCAGTCGTCTTCGTCGGTGAGAAAGACCACCGCCAAAAGCGCGTCGTCACGAAGAAAGCCCTCGTTCTCCTTGGGAACGTCGTGCAGCGCGCGATAGACCGACTCGAGCTGATGCTCAAAGCCGCAACCGCCGTCGCCCACCGACGCCATGCATTGAAAGGTGGTCGGTAGATCTTGACCGGCGGGAAGGTTGCTGTCGCCGGTGAGCTGGTTGTAGTCGATGTAGTTGGCCGGCACGCCGGTGGACGTGTCGTTGCCGACAATCTTGCACGCCTTGGCATCCGCGCCGCGCCCGAGCGCCTGCAGCTTTCCGCCCAGTCCTCCCGGGCTACATCCTGAGCCGTCGAGCGTGCCGGCGCCGAGATCGGAGGTCACCACGCCGATGTGATACCAGGCCGGCAACTTCGCGTCGGCGAATCCCTTGAGCCGGCTGATGAGCTGAGGGAATTCTGCCTTGAGCTCCTCTTGTTTGGGATGCATCGAGTACGAGTCGTCGATCATGAAGAGGATGTCGACTTTGTCTTTGAGATTCTCCGCCACGCGCACCGGCGTGCTCTGCGTCACCGTCACCGGCGGCGATTCCACCGGCGGTGCGATGCATCCGGCGATGAATGCGGCGAGAAATGAAGTCGAAGAGAGGAACCTCTTCCCAATTTGTCTGACGCGCATTGCGGCCTCCATGAGTTGATTGGACGCGTCGGTGGAATTCCGTCACGCTAATCGCAGGGGCCGCTCGAATCGCTGTCGGAGCTTGAGGTAGAAGTGGTGTGATTTTGCGCCAGCGTGGTGCATTCGGCGCGCGCACTCGAGTTTGACGGTACGAAGGCGGCGGCCTTCTTTTCGTCGCAGGTCGGCTCGCGACAGATCGCGATTCCCACCGTCTCGTTGTCGTGCGGCTCCGAGATCAGATGTTATGACCGCGATGTGATACCAGCCGGAGTTCCCCATCGCGTCGAAGCTTTGAAGTTTATCAATGAAGAGCGGAAACTCTTTCGTGAGCTCGGACTGCTTGGCCGCCATTCCCGGCGAATTGTCGATCACGAACAGTAGATCGACCTTGTTGACGATGTTCTCCGAAATCCGAACTGGAGTTACTTGCGAAACTTTAGTGTCGGCCGTGTCGACCGCGGGACTAGAACAGACTGGGCCTGACGTGCACGCGGACAGAAAAGTCGCAGCCCAGAAATAGCTTCGCGGCATTCGATCCTCCCAGGGATGATTGGCATTGTGACCTGAGTTCCGTCATATCCAATTTTATGATCAATTTGCCGAGCTTCGAGAATGCGGTTAGCCTTCAGCTTCGGGGCAGAGCCGCCTTGTCCGAAGGGTCGATGTGAAGCAGAGCGCGCGAACACCGGCTTCGGTTGAAAAGCGAATTCTCATCGCCGATGCCGACGAGAGTACTCGTCAAAAGTTGATGCTGCTGCTCAGGCGCGAAGGCTACCAGGCCGCCGCTATCGCTTCGGGAGACCAGGCGTTGGCAGCGCTCGAGGCCGAGGCGTACAACGTCGTGCTTTCGGACATTCGCTTGCCCAAGCTGAGCGGGCTCGAGCTCGCCGATGAGGTGCGCAAGCGCGGAATCGAAACCACCATCCTATTAATGTTGGAGCCCGGATCGCCCGGATCGCCGGGATCGCCCGGATCGATCGACCAGGGGATCGAAGCCATGAAGCGCGGCGCGTTTGGTTACGTGTCGAAACCATTGCGCGCCGACGAAGTGCTGCTCGCGCTCAAAAAAGCCGAAGAGCATCAGCAACTTTCTCGCGAGAACCGCTCACTCAAAGAGGCGCTCTCCGAACGTAGCAAAGAAGATTCGCGCGGGCTGGAAGCGATTGTCGCGCGCAGCTCGCGCATGCAAGAGCTGTTCAAGACGCTGCGCAAGATCGCCGAGTACAAGACCACGGTGCTCATCACCGGGGAATCGGGGACGGGGAAAGAGTTGGTCGCGCGCGCCATCCACGAGCAATCTCCGAGGGTAAAAGAGTCTTTCGTGGCGGTGAACTGCGGCGCGATTCCCGAGACGCTGATCGAGAGTGAGCTGTTCGGGTACAAAAAAGGCGCGTTCACTGACGCCACGCGCGACAAAAAAGGGCTCTTCGAAGAGGCGTCGAATGGCACGCTCTTCTTGGATGAGATTGGCGAGCTGCCGCTCGGAATGCAGGTGAAGCTTCTGCGCGCACTGCAGGAACAGATGATTCGTCCGGTCGGTTCGACCACCGACGTGCAAGTCGATGTGCGAGTACTGGCGGCGACGGTTCGTGATCTCGCGGAAGAGGTGAAGGCGGGACGATTTCGCGAAGACCTCTACTACCGGTTGAATGTGATTCACGTGCAGCTGCCGTCTCTCCGCGATCGCCGCGAAGACATCGCGCCGCTCACCGAACACTTCATCCAGCGCTCCAAACGAAAACTCGGGTTGGCCGTCGATTCGATCTCCGCGGACGCGATGAAATTTTTGTACGAGTACGGTTGGCCGGGCAACGTGCGTGAGCTCGAGAACACGATCGAGCGTGCAATGGTGCTTTGTGAAGGCGGACGAATCGAGGTCGAAGGTCTGCCCGAGAAGATGCGCGAGAGCCGCGACAAAATTCGGCTATCGCTGGCTTCGGGCGAGCTTTCAATCAAGAAGACCACCCGAATCATTGAAGAAGAGCTCATTCGGCGGGCCCTAAAAGAGACTAAAGGGAACCGTACCAATGCGGCCAAAATTCTAGAGATTAGCCATCGAGCACTTTTGTATAAAATCAAGGAGTTCGGAATCGACGATCTCTAACTCGATTGAAAATTTGGCAATATCGCACAACGTGGTACCATGTAGGACAAGGTAGGACTAGACACTACTTAATTAAGTATCTTTTAGATTCTCTTGACGCGAAACGGGCGCGCTTCCATCATTGGATTTCCGATGGACGCGCCCAAGAATCTGGAAGGGAAGCTCGACGCCGAAGAAAAGGCGGCCGGAGACAAGCACGCGAACAGCAAAACGAAGAACAACGTTCGCAAGTTTCGCATGGAGCGAATGATTTCAAAGGCGGAGCTCGCGCGCAGAGCCGGCATCTCCACGTTGACGGTCGATCGGGTCGAGCGCGGAATGACATGCCGCATGGACACGAAGCGAAAGATCCTCGAGGCCTTGGGACTCAAGCCGCAAGATCGCGTGATGGTCTTCGGAGACGCTGAAGAAGATTAGCGGCGCCCCAATTTGTCGGCGCTCGAAAGTGAGGCGCGGCAGAGTATGTTCGACGATCAATTCTCAATCATTTTCGTGACAACCTAACGCATGTCGCGTCTTCGACTCCTTACCGCCGGCGAATCACACGGTCCCGCGCTCACCGCGATCCTCGAAGGAATGCCGCACGGGCTGGCGCTCGATGAAGCGGCGATTAACCGCGATCTCAAGCGGCGACAAGGTGGTTACGGTCGCGGCGGACGAATGAAGATCGAGAGTGACGCGATCGAAATTCTTGGCGGAATTCGCGGCGGTCAGACCCTCGGCTCACCGATCGCGATGGTGGTGCGCAACGCCGACTTCGCGTCTTGGGCGGAGCTCATGGATCCGTGGAAGCCGCCGATCGAGGGAAAGACGCTGACCCGGCCGCGTCCAGGGCACGCGGATCTGGCCGGCGCGATCAAGCTCGGGCTGCACGATGCGCGCGACGTGCTCGAACGATCATCGGCGCGATCGACCGCGGTGCGCGTGGCGGCCGGCGCGATCTGCAAGGCGCTCTTGCAAGCGTGCGGCATCGAGCTGTTTGCACACGTCACGCGTATCGGCGAAGTGGTGGCGCCAGTGCTCGAGCGTGCGGACGCCGCGGACTTTGCGCGCATCGAGGCATCAGAAGTTCGCTGCGCCGATGATGTAACTTCCGCACAGATGATCGCGGCCATTCAAGCGGCTCAACACGATGGTGATTCACTCGGCGGGGTGGTCGAAGTCATCGCCACCGGCGCGCCGCCGGGCTTGGGCAGCCATGTCGAGTGGGATCGCCGGCTCGATGGACGGATCGCGCTTTCCATGATGTCGATTCAGGCCATGAAGGGCGTCGAGATCGGGCTGGGGTTCGAAAGCGCGGCCAAGCGCGGATCATTCGTTCACGATCCGATCTTGCGCGAAGAAAATCGCTTCATTCGGCCCACCAATCATGCCGGCGGCATCGAAGGCGGCAACACCAACGGAGAGCCAGTGGTGGTGCGCGTGGCCATGAAACCGATTCCGACGTTGGCGCGCCCGCTTCCATCGGTCGATCTGACCACCAAGCTGCCGTTCGACGCGCAAAAAGAGCGCACCGATTCGTGCGCGGTTCCGGCGGCATCGGTGGTGGCGGAAGCGGCCCTGGCGTTCGTGCTCGCCGATGCGCTGTTGGAAAAAACCGGCGGAGATTCTCTCACCGAAGTGCTGCGCAACCTCGGGGCCTATCGCGATGCCGTGGCCCATTACTGAGACGCTGTTCCTGATCGGCTTTCCTGGCAGCGGGAAGTCGACCGTCGGTGCGCTCCTGGCGGGGCAAACCGACCGTGCGTTCGTCGATCTCGACGCACAAATTGTAGGGCAGGCACGCGCGACCCTCTCGGAAGTTTTCGCCCGCGAGGGTGAACAGTCATTTCGCAAGCGCGAAGCGGAGGCACTGCGCGGCGCACCGGTCGGTGCGGTGGTGGCGGTAGGTGGTGGCGCGCCCTGCTTCGGTGACAACCTCGACTGGATGCTGGCGCACGGCAAAGTGGTCTGCCTGCGCGCGGACGAAGACGAGATCGTACGCCGTATCGGCGATCCCGCTTCGCGTCCGCTGCTCGCGAATGCGGAAGATCTGCGCGCGGAGGTAAAGCGACTTCTGGAGTTGCGTAGCGAATTTTATCGGCGCGCGCATCTCACCATCGAGACCGGTGCGAAATCGGCGATGGAGGTGGCCTGTGCCATTGGAAAGGCGCTGGCCTCATGACCCGCGANNAAAGTCGTGTTTCCCGACGGAAGAAATTATTCGGTCACCGTCGATCCCGCAGAGGGATGGGAAGATCGATTGGCAGGGGAGATTGCTCGTCGAGTGGGATCGGTGCGCATCGCGATCCTGACTGATCAAACCTGCGAAAAGCGGCTCTTGCCGAAATTGGCGGCGGCGCTGTCCGCGGAAAAACTGATCGCTCACGTGACGGTTGTCGCCGATGGGGAAGCTTCGAAATCGCTCGGCACTGTGGAGCGGATCGCCGACGAATGGGCGCGGGTGGGGCTCGATCGTGACACCGTGGCGATCGCGCTCGGTGGAGGAGTGGTCGGAGATCTGTGCGGTTTTGTGGCGGCGACATTTTTGCGCGGCCTTCGTTTGGTACAAGTTCCGACCACCTTGCTCGCGCAGGTCGACTCATCGGTGGGCGGCAAGACCGCGGTCAATCTTTCGGCTGGCAAAAATTTAGTCGGCGCATTTCATCAGCCGCTCTTGGTGTACGCGCCGCTAATACCGCTTTCGACTCTGTCGACGCGCGACTTTGCTTCGGGCCTGGCCGAGCTGGTGAAGCACGCCGTCATTTCCGACTCCGCGCTCTTCAACGCCATTTTCCGTGCGACTGCGCAAGATCGCGACTCGCTGCGCAAAGATCCGGCGCTGCTGGCCGACTTCATCGCTCGCTCCGTTCGCATCAAAGCGAAGGTGGTGGTGGCCGACGAGCGCGAACAGACCGAAGGTGGCCGCGCGATTCTCAACTTCGGGCACACGGTCGGGCATGCGATCGAGACCGCTTCGATTCACAGCGGCGATCCGTTGCGGCATGGCGAAGCCGTGGCGCTGGGAATGCTGGCGGCGGTGCGGGTCGGCGCGGCGCTGAGCCTGACGCCCAGTGATGTCGAGACCAAGCTTCGAGATCTATTTGCGCGCATCGGGCTTCCGACCAATCTCGATGGCCACCTCAGCCGCGAAGTGCTCGCGCATCTGGGAGTCGACAAAAAGCGCGTCGGCCAATCGATTCGTTTCGTGCTGGTCGAACAGATCGGCAAATGTCGCGTGGAGCGGCTGGCGCTGGAAAAAATTCGGGAGATCTTGTCGACCGTGAAGTGATCCAGCGCTGTGACGAATGTGATAGGATAATCCCTCCGAAAGGGAGCGTTCATGTTTCAGGAGAACCTTCGCAAGTTGGTGACCGAGACCGAGGGCGGAATCGCCGGTCTGCTCATGGGATTCGACGGAATTGCCGTCGACAACTTCATTATCGAGGACGGGGGAGTCGACATTCAGACGGTCGGCATGGAGTTCTCGTTCATCCTCGGACAGGTGCGGAAAGCGGCCGAAATTCTAAATGTGGGCGGAGTGGAAGAGGTCGCCATCCGCTGCGAGACCCTGACGCTCATCATTCGAGTGCTTTCCGCCGACTATTTCGTCGCGCTGGCCCTTCGCCCGGAGGGAAATTCAGGAAAGGGCCGCTATCTTTTGCGCGTGGTCGCGCCGCAGCTTCAGTCGGAGCTTTAGCGTAGCGTGGGACAAAGCCGGCACATTTTAGTGCTCCACGGTCCCAACCTCAACCTGCTCGGAATGCGCGAGCCGGAGATCTATGGGACGGTGACGCTCGGTGAGATCGATGCCGAGCTGTCCGAGCGCGCCAAGTCCCAAGACGCCACCGTTGAAACGTTTCAGTCGAATCATGAAGGCGCGCTCATCGATCGAATCCACGCCGCGCGCGGCAAAGCCGATGGGATTCTGATTAATCCAGCTGGGCTCACCCACACCTCGGTGGCGCTCGCCGACGCACTTTCAGCGGTGGCGCTGCCGGCAGTGGAAGTTCATCTGTCCAATTTGCACCGTCGCGAATCATTTCGCCGGCGCTCCTATTGTGCCGCGGCCTGTCGAGGCACCATCAGCGGTTTGGGCGCGCGGTCCTACTATCTCGGGCTCGAAGCATTGCTCGAAATCTTGAGTGAGAAAAAATGAAGGCCAAAAAGAAGAGCGCAAGCTCCAGCATGGATGATGTCGAAGCGTTGGCGAAGCTTCTAAAAAAGCACGAGCTGAGCGAGATCGAGCTCGAACGTTCCGGCGTGCGAATTCGCCTGCGACGCGATCTCGGTGGAGCGGGGCACATGGTCGAAGGGATGCAGGCCATGACGCTGCCGGCATCGGCGGCACCACCTGCACCGACTGCGACTGAAGTGACCGACGGAAATATCTCCTACATCACTTCGCCATTCGTCGGCACTTTTTACCGCGCCTCGGGGCCCGACACCGCGCCCTTCGTCGACGTCGGCACGCGCGTGAAAAAGGGACAGATCCTCTGCATCGTGGAAGCGATGAAGCTGATGAACGAGATCGAATCCGAGGTCGATGGAGTCATCGTTCAGATCTTGGCGCAGAACGGACACGCGGTGGAGTACGGCGAGCCGCTCTATAAAGTGAAACAGGAATAGATCGAGCGATGTTCAAGAAGGTTTTGATCGCCAACCGCGGCGAAATCGCGCTGCGCGTCATTCGCGCATGTCGAGAGCTGGGCATCGCATCGGTAGCAGTACATTCGGTGGCCGACACCAATGCGCTGCACACCAGGTTTGCCGACGAGTCGGTCTGCATTGGACCGGCGTCGGCCGCGCAGTCGTATTTGCACATTCCTGCCATCATCAGCGCCGCCGAGATCACCGGCGCCGACGCGATTCATCCCGGCTATGGATTTCTATCGGAGAACGCCGACTTCGCCGAAACCTGTGAGAAGTGTGGCATCGCGTTCATCGGTCCGACCGCGAAACTGATGCGTCTCATGGGCGGCAAGATCTCCGCGCGCGCCGCCATGACCGCCGCGGGAATTCCGATTCTGCCGGGCACTGGTCTGCTCGAAACCGATCAGCAGGCCATTAGCGCTGCGCACGAAATCGGATTTCCGATCATCATCAAAGCGTCGGCGGGTGGTGGCGGACGCGGCATGAAGATCGTGCGCGACGCCGACAAGCTCATCGGTCAGCTGGAAACCGCGCGGGCCGAAGCGCTGGCTGGATTCGGTTCGGCGGCGGTCTACCTCGAACGCTATTTGGAAGCGCCGCGCCACATCGAAGTGCAGATCGTCGCCGACACGCACGGCAATTGCGCCGCCGTCGGTGAGCGCGAATGCTCGATTCAACGCCGACATCAGAAGCTGCTGGAAGAGGCGCCTTCGATTGCGTTGTCTGACATTCAACGCGACGAGCTGCGGACCTTGTGCGAGCGCGCGATCGCACAAGTGGGTTACACCAACGTCGGTACGCTCGAATTTCTGCTCGATGAAAAAGGCCGATTCTATTTCATGGAGATGAACACCCGCATTCAGGTCGAGCACACCGTGACCGAGATGGTGACCGGGCTCGATCTGGTTCGCGAGCAGATCAACTTGGCGGCGGGCCATCGGCTGTCGATGACCACCGACGGTGGACGCTTTCGGCCGCGTGGTTACGCCATCGAGTGTCGCATCAACGCCGAAGATCCGGAGACCTTCGCGCCCTCACCGGGACGCATCACCGCGCTCAACTTGCCGGGCGGTTTCGGCGTGCGCGTCGACACTCATGTCTATGAAGGGTACGTGGTTCCGCCGCACTATGATTCGCTGCTCGCCAAGCTGGTGGTGCACGCCGAAGATCGTCCGGCGGCGATTCGTCGCATGGCGCGCGCTCTCGGCGAGTTCGTCATCGAAGGCATCAAGACCAACTTAGAGTTTCATCGACAGCTGGTCCGCCATCCCGACTTCGTAAGCGGCAAGCTCGACACGCACTTTATGGAGCGTTTTCAGTTCGTTAAGCCGTAGTCGTCGCTACGCGCGTCCTTGACCAGCCCCCCATTTTCACGTAAAATTTCAATTTCCCTAAAGGTTTAGGAGCTGGTGGCTACCAACAAGGACAAGCTGATCGCTTCGGCCCAGAAGCTGGTCGAAAAAGGCAGCCTTGATAAGGCGATCAAAGAATACCTCAAGGTCGTCGAGGCCGATGAGAAGGACGTACGGATCTGGCTAAAAATCGGCGATCTCTATTCCAAGATCGGCAAGAAGCAGGAGGCGACCGAGACCTATGAGCGCGTCGCCAATTTTTATTCGGAGCAGGGGTTCTATCTAAAAGCGGTCGCGGTCTACAAGCAGATCCTAAAGATCGATCCGCGGCTCGTCGAAGTGAATCAAAAGTTGGCCGAGCTGTACAAGCAGCTGGGCCTACTCTCCGACGCGATGCACCAGTTCGAAGCGCTCGCCTCCTTCTACAGCAAAGAGGGAAAGACGCGCGACGCGATCGGCGCGCTCAAGCAGATAGTCGAGCTCGATCCGGAGACGGTGCCGAGTCGGATCAAGCTGGCCGAGATGTATACCAAAGAGGGGATGGCGCGCGAAGCCATCGAGGAGTTCACGCGCGCCGCCAATCAGCTGCGCGAAGCCGGTCGACTCGACGAGTTCATGAAGGTAGCCGAGCGGCTGCTCTTTCACGAGCCGGGCAATTTGAAGGTCACCAAAGAGCTGGCCAACCTCTACATCGAAAAAGGCGATCCTCGACGGGCATTGCCGAAGTTGCAGGTGGGGTTCAAGGCCGACTCGCGCGACACCGAGGTGCTGCGAATGCTGGCGCGCGCGTTCGAAGCGCTCGACCAGCTGCCCAAGGCAGTGTCGGTGCTGAAAGAGCTGGCGCGAATTCACAACGAGAATCGCGACAACAAGGCGCGTGACGACGTGTACCGGCGCATTCTCAAGTTGGCGCCCGACGATACCGAAGCCAAGGGCGCCGTCGGCCGCGGTGGAACCAAGCTGGAGAAGGTGCAGCGACTGGTGTCGCAACGCGGTGCCACCGAAGACGAAGGGGGCTTCGTCGATGAGATGTCGAACAACAACACCGAGGAGCTCGACGTCGACGATCTCGATGCCATCGAAGATGCTCAGGACGACTTTGATCCCGCGCCGCGTACGGTGGCTACCTCGGGGCAACCGAGCAAAGGCCCGGTGCTGCGATCGTTCGCCGAGGGCGAAGAAGAGGGGACCGGATCGCGAATCTCCGATGAAGAAGCGATCGTCAAGATCCTCAACGAGACTGACGTCTACATCAAATATCATCTGCACGGAAAAGCGATCGAGCACATTCAGCGAGTCTTTGATCGCAACCCGACGCACATCGAAGCGCGCGAGAAGCTGAAGGCGATTTATCTCATTATCGACAAGCGCGCTGATGCTTTGCGCGAGCTTTGGCTTTTGGCGGAGCACGTGCCGGTGGGGAATGCGCGACGATATCTCAGAGAAATTCTCGAGCTCGATCCGAGTAACGCGCGCGCCGCCGGACTTTTGGGAGAGCGAATCAGCGATCACCTGGCGACGGTGCAAAACGCCGATTCAGCGACCGAGCAGACCGCAGAGCGAACCCTGGAACGTTCCACTGGGCGACGCGCAGCGACGGTGGAAGGATTCGACGTCGACGACACCAGACCGCGTTCAATGCGAGAGGCCATTGCCGAGATCGAAAACGGCGACGTTCAAGAGATCACCGACGACGATTACGATCTCAGCGCCGCCACTGCCGACAGTAGCGCCGCCAAAGACGAGCTGGTTCCGCTGGTAGTGGTAGAGGAGCCCGAACCGGCCCCAACGCCGGCAGAGAAGCGGCGCTCGCGAAAGCGAACGGCCGAGCGGGAGGCGGCGAAGGCGGCTTTAGCGAAGGGCGAGCAGGTTCCGCTGGCGGAAGAGGCCGACCGTCCGCTCACCTCACCGGGGCCGTCCACCTTCCAGCCGGAGGAGACGCACGAAGGATCGGTGAGCTATGAATCGGCGCCGATCGCGCGCCCCGACGCCAGCCTCGAAGACGATCTCGACGAAGCCGACTTTTTTATTCATCAGCGACTGTTTCAAGAAGCGCGCGCCATCCTCGACGGACTGCTGGTTCGTTATCCGAACAATCCGCTGGTCAGCTCTAAACAAAAGGAGCTGGACGCTGCGCAAGAGGCGCCGATTCCCGGACTGGATGCCGCGGTGCTCGAAGTGGAGCCGATCGAATATGATCCCGATCTAGCGGAGATCTCCGAGGAGATTCCCGTTCCTTCCGAGGTGGTCACCGATCCGGGCAGCGGGCTGGAAGAGGTCAACGTCTCCGCGCGCAAAGGCGTGATCGAGCGCGGCGTCACCGCCGAAGATTTCGAGACTCATTACGATCTGGGCATCGCCTACAAGGAGATGGGCCTCGTTGACGACGCCATCAGCGAGTTTCGCATCGTCATGAAAGATCCCGCGCGTGAGGTGCAGTGTCATCTCATGATCGGGCTCTGTTTCATGGAGCAGGGGCTGCAGACCGACGCCATCAATCAGTACAAAAAAGGGCTCTACGTCGACGGCATCACCGATCGAGAGACGCTCTCGCTCTACTTCGAGCTCGGCCTCGCCTACGAGAAGCTGGGCGACATGCGCGAGGGACTCTACTATTTCGAAAAGGTGATGAAGCGCGACGCTCGTTTCCGCGACGTTGAGCGGCACGTCGAAGGACTGCGCGCTGACTCGCCCGCCGAGGAGGTGCCGCCGGCCAGCTCCGATGATGTCGATGCGGCGTTCGAGACCATCGTCGGAAAAGAATCGGCCTAGCACCGACATGCGAATCTCGTTTTTCGCGCTGTGGCTGATCGCTTGTGCTCACGCGCCGAGTTCGAAGAGTGCCGGTGGACTGGGATCGCATCGGCGACGGGTCACCACCTCCTCCAAGATTGCGCAGCGCGAGTTCGATCGCGGGCTGGCCTTCGTCTACGCCTTCAACCACGACGAAGCCATTCGTCGCTTTTCCCTCGCCGCCCAAAATGATCCCGGCTGTGCGATGTGCGAATGGGGTGTAGCGCTCGCGAACGGACCGCACATCAACAATCCCACCATGGATGTGGCACACGTGAACGCCGCGTGGGCCGCGCTCGAACGCGCCAAACGGCAGGCCGAGCATGCCAGTCCCGTCGAGAACGCGCTCATCGAAGCCTTGTCCCAGCGTTACGCTGATCCGACTTGGGCCGAACAAGAGCGAAATGATCGCAAGACGCTCGACGCTGCCTACGCCACCGCCATGCGCCGCACTTGGCAGACCTATTCGAATGATACCGATGTGGGTGCGCTGTTTGCTGAAGCGCTGATGGATTTGCGGCCTTGGGATCTGTGGACCGCCGACGGAAAGCCTCAGCCCGAGACTCCGGAGATTTTGGCGACGCTCGAACGCGTGCTCACGCTCGATCCCAGGCACCCACTCGCCAACCATCTTTATATTCACGTGGTCGAGGGATCACCCAATCCGGAAAAGGGCGACGCCGCAGCCGATCGCTTGCGCACGCTGGCGCCGGCGCTCGGACATCTGGTGCACATGCCGTCGCACATCGACGTGAGACGAGGCCGCTGGGCGCAGGCGGAGCAGACCAACGAACGAGCGATCGAGGCCGATCGAAGATATCGACAGTCGGCGCCGCCACAGGAATTTTATCGGTTTTACATGGTCCACAACCGGCACATGCTGGCGTACGCCGCGCTCATGCAGGGAGAAAGTGCCAAGGCGCTGACCGCGATCCGTGACGCGGCCGCGACGTTGCCGCCGGAAGCGCTGCAAGGTCAACCGTCCATGGTCGACGGCTATTTGGCTATGCCGCTCGAAGTGCTGATGCGCTTCGGTCGGTGGGACGAGATCTTGGCCACGCCCGACTTCGATGAGAAGTTTCCGCTGGCGCGGGCGCTGAGACATTGCGCGCGTGGAATCGCGCGGGCGGCGCAAGGTGAGCCGCTCAAGGCGCGCGAAGAGGAACAGGCGTTCGCACTTCAGCGCGAGAACGTTCCCAAGGAGGAGAATTTCGGTAACAACAGCGCTGCCGATCTGCTTTCGGTCGCCGGAGCGCTGCTGGCCGGTGAGATTTTGGTGCACGAAAATCGAATGCAAGCGGGAATCGAGAAATTGACCGAGGCGGTGCAGGCCGAAGATGCGCTTCGCTACAACGAGCCGCCCGATTGGATTCAGCCGGTGCGTCATGCGCTCGGTGCAGCGCTGCTCAAAGCGGGTCGCGCCGCCGACGCCGAAGCGGTCTATCGCGAAGATCTCCGTCGGCTTCCCGAAAACGGCTGGTCGCTTTGGGGACTGTCGAAAAGTCTGCGTTTGCAAAAGAAAGACGCCGAAGCAGTCTCGATCGATGCGCGCTTCGCGAACGTTTGGAAGACGGCGGACCTCAAGTTGTCGTCTTCCTGTTTTTGTCTGCCAGGAATTTAAGGCGCTGAAGGCGTGGGCGCTGGTACGGGCGTCGGTGTAGTGGCGGGCGCGTTTCCCGGCGTCGGCGTAGCTACCGTTTGCGCGGCCGCTTCTTCGTCGGCGCGTCGCTGCTCGGCCTCTTCCAATCGCTGACTTTCGAGCTCGCGATCGGGCGGACCGATGGGACGATCTTGTCGGAACTGGTTCTTCATGTGCGAGTTGCGCACCACCACGTGCGGTGACTTGAGCAGCTCGAGCGGACGCAGCCCGGTCCATCCAGGCGGCAATGGCGGCGTCACCCATTCGAATACCCATTTGGCGTCGAGCGGCGCGACGTTGACGCAGCCGTGCGATTTTACCGCGCCGAAGCGATCGTGCCAGTAGGCGCCGTGAATCGCGTTGTGCCACTGAAAGAAAGTCGACCACGGCACCTTGTTGACGAAATATTCTTTGTCTTCGTACGGCTGATTTTTCATGGTGATGGCCGAGACCTTGGCCCAAACCGGATAGGTTCCCATCGGCGTCGGAATCGCTCGACCGGAGGCGACGATGGTGGCGAATACCGGCTTGTCGGCTTCGTAGGCGACCAGTACCTGCTCGCCCAGATCGACGTCGATCCATCGATCGATCTCAGGTCGTACCGTCGGTGGCCGCTCGAGCTTGCGCACTTCATTGACCGAGTCGGCCAGCACCCACGCTTCGGGAAGTGCGGCCAACGGATTGGGATTTTCGGGTGCGGGCGGCGCGACAGCGGCATCGCTCGTCTTGGCCTTCTTCCGTTCAACCTCGGAGAAAATCTCACCGAAGGTGGCGGGCGGCGCGGCCTCGGCGAACGTAACCTTCAGCCACTTTTTCTTTCCGACCATTTTTTCATCGACGATGTTCACTCGCGTGCGGCGATCGAGAACCGCATCCGGTTTGGTCTTGGAGGCTTCCGGCGCGACCGCATACGCGTTGGTCTTTTCCGGCAGGGTCCAACCGAACGGCAACGAAATGGCGTCGGTGATCTGCAGTCCGTGCCACGAAGCGCCCGCGCCCATGAGCGAGAAACCTTTTTGCGGAATGATCTTCTGCTCGACGGTGAGCCAATATTTTTGATTCTCCCAAACGATCGGCTTTTCCACCGCGATGGTGTCGCCCTTTTCGAGCTCCCGCTCCGGCTCCTCGCCCTTCTTCAGTTCCTCGAGCGACGCCCACATCGGCAGCTTGTCGCCCTCCTTGATGAGCGCCATCACGTATTGAAACGGGAGTCGCATTCCCTCGCGCATCTGCACCACCTGCTCGGTGGTGGCTGGCTCGCTGGTGGGGCGAACCTCGCGACTGCACACGTATCCGAACGGCTCGAGTGCGTACCAGACCTTGCCCGAGCAGCCGCGGCCCTTCGCCGAAACCACACCGCGAATGGCAAGTCGCGCGCCTTGAATCGCATTTCCCACCATCGGGGATGACCACGGCCGAATTTCGATCGCCGCTTCCGGCACCGTCACCTCTACCACTTTGACGTCGGTGGGCTCGAGCGGTGGCTCGGCCTTCAGCTTGGGCGGCGTGTACGGTTTGATGTCTTGGGCTTTCAGCGGAACGCCCGCGATCACCTTGATCGGATGGGGCTTCCACACTGCCGCAAAGGCACTGGTCGAAATCAGCAAGAATCCGAGCGCGCGCACCACATTAATGTAGCACGCGGATCTGCGGTGGGCGACTTCCAGCGGGCTCAGTACTTGGGCGCCGGTGTGTGCTCGGGCGGAATCCCCAGCTGGTCGGTACGATCGACGCGATCGGCCAGATGCCCCGGCACTCGCACCGCCGGCTCACCTGGGAAAGTGGCGGTCAATCCGATTTGAAAGATGTTGCGCATGAGCGACGGCTGCAAGAACAGATCGCGATCGTTGCCGCTGATTTGATCGAAAAGCTGGTAGCGAAAAAAGACCTGCAGCTCGGGCCGAGGAATCCAGGCCAGCGTCGCGTCGGCCAAGATCACATGAACGGTACCGCCGATCTTGCCGTTGTTCACGTCGAGTACTTGATCGTACTGATAGCCCGCCGAAGCGGAAAAGATCAGATGCGATCTGAGGCCGAGCGGAACGCCGCCGCTGAAATCTACTTGATCGACCAAAAAGGTCTGCGCCACGAATAGGTTGGGCTGAATACGACGCTGATAGGTCAGTCCGAACTGCGCGTTGGGATGCGAATAGTGAATCGCGGCCATTCCGGCCGGCTGCCAAATCTCGCCCGTTGCCGTCGAGGGACGAATCGCCTCGGTCACGCCCGCCGCCAGCTCGCTGGAAAACTGTCGGCCGAGGTCGTGCCGCCACTTGACGAGAAGTGTATTGATGATCTGATCTTCCACCGGTGTGAGCGGTGTTATTTTCTTGGTTCCGTCGGCCGCGGTGATGGTGGTGTCGACCTCGCTGAAGTAGGTGTAGTCGATGTGATAGGTGAGGGCGAGCGCGTCGCGCTTCCAATCTCGTTCGATGCCGATAATCGGCGTCACCTGTACGGTGGCAGGCAAGATGCCGCCACTTATTGGCACCACGGATAAAAGTGCCAGCGATTGGATCAAACGAAACTTGGCGGTGAGCTCGTACGACAGCTCCTGCTGAATCGAGGCGTCGAACACCGTCGGTGAATCGACTGGCGTGGCCTGAACCTGGTTGACTGCCGACGGCGTGAGCAGGTTGAACGTCGATAGCCTGCCTTCGGTGGCGGCGGCATCGAGGAGCAAGGTGGTGCGCGCGTTTGGTTGAAAGAGCCCGTTCCATTCCAGTCGGTTGGTGTAGGCGTCGGCTTCACTGTGATTGAGATAGAGCTCGGTCGAGAAAAGATAGGCGACCCGCTGAATCGCGCGCGGCGTACCGGTGGTGAGCGTGAGACCGGGGCGAATGTCCCAAAGCGCGTCTCCCTCTTTGGCGGGATCGCCGGCCACCGGTTTATCGGGCGCCGAAAGCACGTTGTCGGTCCAGCCTTCGCTCAAAGACAGCGAGCCCTGCAGCGTCGCCTTGGCGAACGCGTGCGAACCGAGCGCGAGGGTGACGGCGAGCGCCACCAATCGGACCGGAGCGCTACGCAAGGCGGGCATGCCGACATTTTATCATTTTTGCGACTAAATCTCTGCTTTTCCCCGTGAATTTTTTGGTCAATTGGGATTGGGTAGGGTTGGGCTGGGTCGTTTAGGCCGCGGGTGCGGCGTGTATCGCAGCTGAGNNTAATGCGACTTGGAAAAGGCCACCGACCTCGAAACCTTGCGCGCGATTTTGGAAGCGCGCGATGGCGTAGGTCTCGCTTCGCGAGATGACTGCATCACGGTGGCGCGTCGGCTCAAGAATCATCGCCGTATCGGGCTTTTGCCGAGCTCGAAAGAGGTGGGCGTTACCGGCGTTACGCTGCAGCTGGCCAAGAGCTTTGTCGAGCTTTACGACTCGCCGGTCGGCGTGGTCGATGCCAATCGACGATGGCCGGGCGTGGCGTCGCTGGTGGGCGAGGTCCCCATTTCGTTTTCGCCTTGCTTCGGCGAAGTGTGGATCGAGCCGCAGGTCGCGCTGCTGGTGCCGAACGCGACCACGAAAACCGGCGCGGGTGTTTTTCAATTGGCCAACATGGTGGAAGAGTCGCGCTTCTCGCACATGCTGTGCGACCTGACCGGATTTTGGCAGCTCGGTGAGCATCTGGCGGCGGCCTCGCTCCTCGACGGAGTTTTGATTGTCGGTCGCGCCGGACACACGCGCGAAAACGATCTGCTGCGGTTGTCTGATGAGATCACACCATCGAGAAATTTGGGAGTGCTCTTAGTCGGATGATCGCCAAACTGAAGACGAAAAACTTATACACCTGGCTGCCCGGTTACGCCGGACATCTTGTCAGACATATGGGTGATCGGTTTCGAGCGCGCACTGGTCCGCGCCACCTGCTGTTCGCCCTCTGCGATCACTACGAGCCGCTGTGGGGCGATGCAACGCAGGCGGTGGGCGAGGCACGGGTGCGAGCCTGGGAAGATCGCTATCCCCAGATGGCCGCGTCGTTTCGTGATGCCGATGGGCGGCCGCCGCGACATAGCTATTTTTTTCCCGGCGAGCAATACGACAAGGGGTGGCTCGATCGGTTGGCGCGTCTTTCCGAGCACGGCTTCGGCGAGGTCGAGCTGCATCTTCATCACGACGGAGACACTGCGGAAAAGTTGCGGCGCGACATCGAGCAGTATCTTTCGCTCTACGCCGAGCACGGACATTTTTCACGGCTGGCGGGGCGGGTGCGCTACGGATTCATCCATGGAAATTGGTGTCTGGCAAACGCGCGCTCCGACGGACGCTGGTGCGGAGTCGACGCGGAGATCCCACTTTTGTTCGACACTGGCTGTTACGCCGACTTCACCTTTCCCGCAGCACCGGACGAATGTCAGCCCAATATCGTCAATCGAATCTACTGGCCCGAAGGCGATCTGTCGGCCAAGCGAGCTTACGAGCGCGGTACTTCAGCGCGGGTGGGAGAGTCGAAGATCGATCGCATCCTCATGATCGAAGGGCCGCTGGCGCTGGCGCGTCGGCCGGGATCGTGGAGGCCGCGCATCGAATCGGCGGCAGTGACCGCGGCGGATCCCGCTACGCCCGCGCGTATTCGCACGTGGGTCGATCAGTCGATTCATGTCGAAGGTCGACCGGAATGGGTGTTCGTCAAAGTGCACACCCATGGTGCGCCGGAGACGCAGGCAGCTTCCCTGCTCGGTGACGGCGGCCGCATGCTGCATCGCGAGCTCACCTCACGCTACAACGACGGCGAAAATTGGGCGCTGCACTATGTGACCGCGCGTGAGATGTACAACATTGCGCGGGCGGCGATGGCCGGCGAGTCGGGAAATCCAAACGCGTTCCGCGACTATCAGCTGCCGCCGCCGCCAGTGTGCAAGATGGTTCCGAGCTCGCCGACCAAGTAGAGATCGGAATCGGCGCTGCCCCAGATCGAGTAGAGGTTCACGTTGGTTGAAGTGGCGATCGGATTCCAGGTCGCGCCCGCGTCGGTGGAGTGGAGCAACGTGCCCAGATCGCCGACGATGTAAACGTCCTTCGCCGAGAATCCAAAGACCGCGCGCAAGGTATCGTGGATGTTGCTCGACTGCACGGTCCAGTTTCCGTCGCCGCTCGAATGGAGAATGGTTCCATCTTGTCCAACGGCGAAGCGATCGCCGGCCACGCCCCAGATTCCAAGGAGCGGCTGCGTAGTACGGCTGTTTTGCGGCGTCCAGCTAACGCCGTCGAAGTGCAAGATCTGTCCGCCTTCGCCGACCACGTCTAGATCGGACGACGAAAGGCCCCACACGCCGAAAAACGCGCTCTCGGAGTTTTCTTTCTCGGTGGTCCAAGTGGTGCCGCCGTCTGGCGAGCGGACGATGCTGCGTGATCCGGCTACGAAGAGCTGATCGCCGCTCCAGATGGCGTCGAAGTCGTCGCTGTTTCCCGGCGGCGCAGTCTCGGCAGTGAAGGTCATGCCGTCGTCGGAACGCAAAATGGTGGCTGCCTCGCCGACCACGAACGCCGAAGTGCTGGAGCCGGCTACGCCCAGAAATCGTCCGGCGTTCCCATCGAGGATCTGCGCGGAGAAGCTCTCGCCCGAGCTCTGCGTGTGTGCGATCACCCGACCGGCGCCAACCGCGAACACGTCGCCGGGATCGCTACCCCAAATTCCATAGAGCGTTTCGGTGGTGGGTCCGGATAGTGCGACGAACGAAATCGCGCCGCTTCCGCCGTCGGGAGAGGTCTTGGGGGTGTTCCCTCCGCAGCCGATGGCAATCAGCGATAGAGCGATGGGCATCAAAGGGCGCTCGAGCCTCATTTTTTTCGTGACTCCTTGACCAGCTCGATGAGCTCGCTCGCCGATTTTCGGCCGAGCACCATGACCGCGGCAGCGTAGGCAACCGCACCGCCGATGATCTCGACGACGAAGCTGAGCTTGGGACGATCGAAGCCGATCGCTTGCAGGCCGCGATGCACGCCTATCACCGCCAGCACCATGGGAGCGCAGGCGAGCAGAGGGCCGAGCAGGCCTCGGAAAAATTTTCCGATCGAAATCCCGTCCGCCAATCGCACCACCAAGACGCTGAGCAGCGCGTGCAGCGCGAACGCTACTCCGACGGCGCCACAAGTCCAAAGCGGGCCGTTGCGCCCGATCGCCACGATGCTGGCCAGAAGAGCGAACACTTTGAAGATGCCGAGGATCATGGTCGAGCGCGGACGATTGCACGCTTGCAGATAGGATTCGATGGTCCAACCGATCGGCCGCGTGATCGACAGCGCGCTCAAGATCACCAGCATCGGCGCCACACCTGCCCAGCGCCGATCCAAAAATGCGTTGACCGCGGTGGGCGCGACCGCTCCCAGCCCAATCGCCAGCGGAAACATAATCAGTCCGAGCAGGGTGGTCGATCGAACCAGCGCGGCGTTGCGCTCGGGCGGCGTCATTTGCGCGAACGACGGTAAGAGTACGTCGCCAATCTGCTCGCCCACCTGCACCGCCGGAATGTCGGCGAAGTTGTAGGCCAACTGATATTCGCCCATCACGCCCGGGCCGAAGAAGCGAGAGACCAGCAGATTGTCCCAATTTCTCGAGGCGAAGCTGGCACCGGCGCCGACCCACAGCGGCAGCCCGAAGTCGAGCAGCGCGCGAAACTCTTTCATGCGCAGCCGGCAAGGCTCGAACCAGTCGCGCAGATCGGTGGTGGGAAAGGTGAACAGCGAACGCGCGATCGCGCGCGCGATGTTGCCCCACACGATGCTCATTGCGCCGAGGCCCGCCCAGGCGCAGGCCACCGACACGCTCGAGTAGGCGATCTCGCCGGCGGTGCGCAGCGACGACATGTCGCGAAATCGCATGTCGCGAATGATGATGCGCTCGGGCATGAAGCGAACCCGCTCGATCATGTTGGCCAGCGCTAGCCCGCCGATATATTGGGTGAGTCTCGGCGCGTCGAATAGGATGCCGAGCCAGTTGCGAAGCAGCAGACATCCACCGATGGCCAGGATTCCCAGCGCGACGTGAATGAAGGTGGCATGAAAGACGATCGCCCGACTGGCGTCGGGCTTGGCGATCACATATTGGCCGATACCGAGCGTGGTGAGCTGATTGGCAGACAGAAGTAAAATCGACGCGGCCGCCACTTCGCCGTAGCTGTCGGGCGCGATGAATTTGGTGAGCACCAGCGTGCCCACCAGTCCAATTAGGCGCGTACCGATGCTCGACGAAATGAGCCAAGCGGCGCCACGGGCCGCGCGCACTTCGATGCCGCTAATCGAATCGGGATCGTTGGCGCTGACTTTGGGAAGATCTTCGAGCGATGGAAGTTTCGTCGGAGATTCGTCTTTGGGCGGCGGATCTTCAGTCATCGCCGGGAACGCGAGCCTACGGCACGAACAGAGTGTCGCCGGACATGAGCACGAGATTTTCCTCAGAGTGCTCGCCGGCGCTGATGCGATTGAAGTCGATGGGAATGCGGCGCGTCGCTCCGGGCCGATCGGAGCGCACGATCACCATCTTTTGCGGTGCGGCGAAGCGATTGATCCCACCCGCCATCGCGATCGCTTCAGTCACCGTCAGGTAATAACGCGAGTTGAACATTCCGCCGTGCTCGACATTTCCGCTCACGGTAAATCGGTAGCTCGACACGTCGGTGACCGCGATCGACACCGCCGCACCGTCGTCTTTGACGAACGCTTTGAGCCGCGCGGTGATCTCGTTGCGCAGCTGCGTGGGGGTGCGACCGGCCGCCTGCACGTCGCCGAGCAGCGGCATGGTAATGGTGCCGTCCGGCCGGACCCGGGCTTCGGTCGAGAGCTCCGGATTCTTCCAGACCGTAATTCGCAACGAATCGGACGCGCCGATGATGAACTCGTGCCGGCGCGGATCCGGTTCCTTGGTATAATCGTAGAAGATTGGGGCGGAGCACGCCCCGAGCATGGCACCTAGAAGCAAGACGATGGCTCTCACAGGAGCTCCATAATACCATGTTTTCGATTCCAGGGATCGCTCTGCTCCTGTTCTTTATTTATGTACGCCCGCAAGAGTTCATTCCGGCGCTCAAGGGCCTGCCCCTCCTCTACGCATTTTTGGGGCTGGCCGTCTTTGGCTACGTGCTCGACCTGAGGCTGCGCAAAATTAGACCGGCCTTTTCGCCGCAGATTTTGTGGGTGCTGGTCTTCTTTTTGTGGGGGCTGCTCACCCTAGCAGTCCGTGCACGTCCGCAATTTTCCAAGGTCGGGCTCGATCTGGCGATTCCCATCATCCTTTATCTGGTCATCGCGCATTCGATTCAGACCTTCCGCGCCTATCAGCTTCTGGCGGGAATTCTGCTCGCGCTCACACTGTTTTTGTCGTTCATCGGCGCGCACCAAGGAATGCAACCGTTTGGCTGCATTCAGATCATGCCCAACGAAGCCAACGACGTGGCTGGCGTGTACGACGGACGCAGCTGTCAGGTCGCGAGCGAGTGTTATCGTAACGATCCCGAGCCGGGCGCCGATTACATCTGCGAGCACATTGGTCTGCTCGGCTCCACGTCGGTTGGCGCGGGGCGCGTTCGCTATCTCGGCATCATGCAGGATCCCAATGAGCTCTCGCTCATCATCGGCATCGCGGTGCCGTTCGCCTTCGCGTTCTTCGAGCGAAAGCGCTCCACCACTCGCGGACTTCTGCTCATGGTCACGTTGGGTCTGGTGGCAACCTGCACCATCATGACCCAGTCGCGCGGCGGACAATTGGTGTTCATCGCCTCGGTGGGCGCCTATTTCGTGAAAAAGTTTGGCGTCAAGGGACTGATCCTGGGCGGGGTGCTGGCGCTGCCGCTGCTCATGATCGGCGGGCGATCGGGCGTCGAGGCCGACTCGTCGACC
>PLXG01000233.1 GCA_003153195.1 Myxococcales bacterium | reverse complement strand
CGGCACCAACGACCTCATTCAATATTCGCTGGCCATCGATCGCGTAAACGAGCACGTCGGCTATCTCTATCATCCGTTGCATCCCGCGATCTTGCGCATGATCCGCAGCGTGGTCGACGCCGGTCACGCCGCTGGAGTGCGGGTCGGTGTATGTGGAGAAATGGCCGGCGAGCCGATGTTTGCCGCGGTACTACTCGGCTTAGGCGTCGACGAAATGTCGATGAACTCCACCGCGATTNNCCGGTGGTGAAGAGCGTCCTGCGCGGAACGACCTTGAAAGACGCGCGCCAGCTGGCCGAGCAATCGCTGACCATGGCGACGGCTGAAGAGATCGAAAAGTTCGTGCACGAGCACATGACCCGCGTCTACCCGGCCGATTTGCTCGACGCCGCCGGTGATTTCCTGGCTTGACGATCGAGCTAGTGCAGCGTGACGATGACGTAGCTGATGTTGTCGTTTCCGTCGGGCGCAAGGGTGCCGAACGGGCGAACGGCAATCTCGTTGTTTGCGTTGATGGCCTCGGCGCTGCCCAAGTAGGCGGTGCTGTTTTGTGGCAGATAGTCGTTTAGATCTTTGATCGCGCCATTTTGCCAAAAGACGGCATGGGTCTGACTGTTCCCCATCGCGAGTGCGGACTGGCCGACAACGATCCCGCTGTTGCTGATGTCGCTGAAAGAATTTCCGCAGTCGGGGTCGCCATCGATCGCTGGAAGATTGGCTGGAGTTGCGGTCGGGCTCGACCAATAGCTGAATCCAATGCAATTGCCGACGCCGTTTGCGTGCGCGATGATCGCGCCTTGGGAGTTGACGGTGAAGCCCGATACCAACGCCGTGACCGCGGTGAACGTTGGTGTTGCAGCGGCGCTCGACCAATAAAGGATGGAGAGCGCATTGCTGGTGTGGTCGAAATAGTTACTGACGATGCGCCCGTCGCTAGACGTGGCGATGGCAATGTAGTTGGCGTTGGCGCCGTAGCCGCTCGGCAACGGGAGTGCCGCTGGTTGCGCGGTCGGGCTCGACCAATAGATGAAATTTGCGATGGTTCCATTGATGCTGCGACCGATGATCTCATCGGCGTCGGTGATTGCATATGGCTGCGGTCTCGGGAACGACCCCGCGGCGAGCGTCTGGGGACTGCCACCTGGCGTCGCCCAGTACAGCGCGTCCGTCATCGAATAACCCACGATGTGACCGCTGTTGTTCATGGCGGAGACTGTGCCGCTGAGCGATTGCGCGCTCGCGGAGGGTGATGAAAGAAATACTCCGCCCAGAGTGCTTCCGGAATTGATCAGGCCGAGGATCTGATGTGAGTCGTTCATTTTGACGATCGAGTAGAGCATCGTGGTGGTCGGTGCAAACGTCGCGCTCGAGAACGTGACGCTGCCACCTCCATCGGATCCAGAGCTGCCTCCGTCGCTGTTGGTGCCACCGTCATTGCCCCCATCGCCGCTTGAGCTCGTCCCTCCGTCGTTTCCTGATCCGGCCGTCCCGGTGAGCGACACGGTGTCCGGGCTGGCGATGGTTTCGCTGCTGCCGTCGGAGTAGGTGATGTTGAGCCCGCCGGTATCACCCAGCGTCGCGTTGCCCGCGCCGGTAATGTTCAGGTGCATGTCGCCCGTGAGAAGATTGAACGACCCCGTTCCGCTCCAGCCTTGCGGCGATACTTTTACGTTACAGTTCAGCGAGTCGATGGCCTGACCGCTTACCGGGCCGCAGGTCATGGTCTCTCCGTTTTGAACGATGGTGATGGTGCCGCCGACGTCGAGTGAATCGGAGAGCGTTAGATCGAGCGTTGTGGTGATCACGCCCTTTGTCGTGAACGAGCCGGTCATCGTGTTGGCTCCGCTCGCGCTTTCGAAGTGAACCGTCACTTCACCCGTGGTGGGAAGATTTCCGCCGGTGATGGCGATCTCGATCTTCACGTCATCGGGATAGCTGGGAAAGTCGACTTCACCCGACGTCTCGGTCGTGCCGATCGGCAGCGTGATGGTCACTGAGCCCGCCGAGATGGTGGCAGCCGAATCGCTGAAGAAGGGAATGGTCGCTATCGCTCCGCTGAAAATGGCGTCGCCGATGTACAAGTTCAGTGCGGGCAAAAACATTGCGTCGCTTGGCATGCTCTGCGGCATGAGACCGAGCGATTCGTTGCCGAGACCGAGGCTCATCTTTCCGAGGGCGGCCGCACCTTCGGGGCTGACCGCTTGCAACGCGGCGAAGGGCATCGATGCACCGGCGCTCAGCACCTGCACCGACGAAATCGCCGTGGCGCGAAACGCTGCGTTCCCGGAGAGCGAGCTCGGCGACTTGCATTGTGCGCACGCGAGCGCGCCGAGAAGCAGAAGTCTTTTCATGCGCCCAGATTGAACGAAATTCTGATCGAACTCAATGCGCGTGACGACTGGCCCCTCGTCTTCGGAGCCCCGACTTGGGCTTGGACCGACCGTGTTGTGAATCCCGCCTTCGAATGATAAAAGATCGACGTGAGTTTCCCCGGGCAATTGATACCGACGCGAGCGGGTCGGGTTTTCGTCCATCGCGCGGGACCGCGCGGACGAACGCCGGTCGTTCTTCTGCACGGCTATTTGATGTCGCACTATTGTTTTCGACCGCTGATCGAACAGCTCGAAAAGAGCGAAGACGTCATCGCGCTCGACCTGCCCGGCTTCGGCGNNGCGTTTACTGCTATGTCCGAAGTGGTCGAAGCGGTGCTCGATCGATTGGAAGTGCCGCGCGCGATTTTTCTCGGCCATTCGCTTGGAGCCGGTGTGGCAATGACGCTCGCAGCACAGCGCCCGGCCCGGGTCGAGAAGCTCATCGTGGTGAGCGGTTCGCTCTATCAACTCGCCTGGCCGGCGCCGATTCGCCCGTTGATGATGCCGGCCATCGGACCATTTCTCTTCCGCAACGCGTTCACCAAGTGGCAGCTCAAGCAAAAGTTGCGTGCCGACTTTCCGCGCGCGCCCGAACTCGTCGATGACGAATTTGTCGACTACTATTGGGAGCGTCTGCATCGCGCCGGTGGACCAGAGGCGGCCTACGCGGTCTTTCTGACCATCGCTGCGCAGTCGGACAACAACGCCGATCCTGGTCGCATTCGCTGTAAGACGCTTTTGCTTTGGGGCGAAGAAGATCGATTGGTCCCGCTCCATCACGGTAAGCGTCTCAGCCGCGCGATCGCGGGCGCCGAGCTCAAGGTCGTACCCGCGACCGGACATTTTTCGTACATTGAGCGGACCGAGGAGTTCATGCGGCTGCTCTCTCCATTTTTACAAACCGATGCGTCGGCGGTGACGATCACGCCCGTGCCCTCGCGTCATGCCGGCTGAAAAGAAGTCGAAAGCACCGGTGAAGAAAGCTGCGCACACCAAGAGCGCGAAGATTGCTCACGCTTGGAGCGTTCGTCCGGCGCGTTCGACCGATCGCGAAATCATTGAAGAGCTGCTCGACGACGCACAGGATCATCACGCCAAAATCTCGCCGCTGTTTTTTCGTCGTGCGCGGCCGAAGCTCGGCGTGCTCGGTGATCATGAGACGATACTTTTGGTGATGACCGAGACCGGCAAGATCGTGGGGCTCAGCCACGTGCGCGTCTTTGATACGCCCGACGACGTTACGCTGGTTCGCACCAAGCGCGCCGATCTGCAGGCGCTGATCGTACGTGCAAAATATCGCAAGCTTGGCTGCGGACGAGCGCTCCTCGACGCAACGACCGCTTGGGCCCGCGCGCACGGTGCCACCATGATGGTGCTGACTGTGTGGGCGCAAAATCAGGGCGCCGAACGTTTCTACAAGAAGCTCGGTTACACCCGCGTTAGTCAGGNNGCCAAGGCGGCAGTGGTGTTGGCCGTCCTGGCCACGCTGTCTGCGCCCGCCCGCGCAGCCGATCCGCAGCAGAAGTGGCGGACCATCGAGACGCCACATTTTCACATTCACTATTACCGATTGCCGAACGGCAAAGGCGAAGAAGAGATCGCTCAGCGCCTGGCGATCATCGCTGAAGACTCTTATCGTCGACTGACGCCCTACATCGGCGTGGGACTCGGCAAGAAGACGCACGTCGTCATCAACGACTCCACCGACGACTATAACGGCTTCGCTACCGTCTATCCCTATCCGATGATCACCATCTTTCCGACGTC
>PLXG01000494.1 GCA_003153195.1 Myxococcales bacterium | reverse complement strand
GTTGATCTTTTGAATGATCCCGGCCCAATCGCCGCCTTGCCAATTCTGCGCGTGGTTGGCGCGTGAGTCGGTGCTGGGCGCGTCGTTGGTGGCGTCGCCGTTCAAGAAGCGATCGGTGAAGACGTAGTAGATGACCGCGTCGCGCCAATCGTAGTCGCTGGTGTCGCCGATCGCCGCTGAGCCCGGGCAGACCAGCTGCGACGAGCCGCAGGTCCAAGTGGCGCAGGTGATCGAGTTTCCGATCGAGTTCATGTCGCTGTCTTGGGTCTTGTTCGGGTTCGCTGGATCGGAGATCCATTGCGTCGACGAGTTTTGGTAGGTGATCAAGAACTTGTAGTGATATGCGGTGTTCCACGGCACCGGAACGGTGACGCTCCATGTGCCCGCCGTGAGCGTCATCGCGTCGCCCTGATTCCATGCGCCGGTGCGATAGTCGCCGCGCAGCTCGACTGCGGTTTCAGATCCGGTCGGCGTGTAACTGAATTGCTGAGGACAGCGTCGATCGGCGACGTCGCACATCGGCGGACCGACCGCCATGTCGCCACTGTCCGGGTTCGTGTTGCCTACGCCCGACCCTGAGCCATAGTCACCCGAATGAGGCATGCCGGGCGAGAACGGATTCGACGGTGTGGGCTGAACGAAGTCGCTCTTGCAACCGGACGCGATCATCGCAACGAGAAAGAAAACTCTAGTCCTCATTCGCGGCACCGACTTTCTGCAGGGAGATAGAGACCGACCGACAGCGCGTCGAGCGCGATCGGAGAGCCGAGCGTGTGAGACGAGAACAGATCGACATAGTTACCTTCGGGAAGATCGGACACCAGGCTCGACGTGTTTTCGCTTCCGCGCGACAGCGACAGCACCACCGTTTCGGCGCCGTGCGCGTCGTAGCGCAGCACCTCGTGATCGGCGTCCACGAACAAGACCGTTCGCTGGCCACGCAGCGCCGGCAGACACTTGCGCGCGCGCCCGAGCTTGGAGATTCGCTCGAACAGCCACGATTGCGAAGTCGACAGCTGAGTCAGATCGGGCAGCACGCGCCGCGAATCGGGATCGGTCGCGCCGGCAAGTCCGAGCTCGTCGCCGTAATAGATCACCGGCATGCCCGGCAGGGTCATCATGAACGCGGTGGCCAAAAGCTGGCGCTGATAGACGGTGAGGTCGGTCGGCTGCACGGGCGGTGCGGCCCACGGATCTCCATCGGCGTCACCGGCAATCTCCGACAAAAAGCGCGTGGTGTCGTGATTGTCGAGCATGTGGGTCATGGTCGCGCCCGAGCCGGCGAACGCGCGCTCACTGGCGGTGAACTCGTCCTCGAGCGCATCCATTCCGCCGTTTCCGTGGGCGATCACATCGCGCATGGCCCACATGAGCGGGAAGTCGAACTCGCTGTCGAGCCCATCGAACGTGAGCCCGAGATAGGCGGTGAGCTCGCTGCGGCCCTCGTCGCCGGCACCAGTGTAATTCTCACCGAGCAGAAACGAATCCATCCCATTTCGCGTCGTCATGTTTCGCACCGTGTGCACAATGCGTCGAGTGGCGGCGCGCGGCACCATCGGCACCGCGTCGATGCGAAATCCGTCGAGATCGAAGCGCGAGCTCCACCAGGCCAAATCGGAGACTCCTTGTGTCATCACCTCCGGATCGCGCCAGTTGAGATCGGGCAGATAATTGGCAAACCAACAGGTCTCGATGTGCGAGCCCCAATCACAATCGGCAGCACCGCAGATGCACGCCGGCAAGTTGAACCAATCGGATGCGTGCGACGCATAGTAGGGATGATTTTGAAAAACATGATTGGGCACCGCGTCGAGAAGGACGCGCAGCCCGCGCCCATGCGCCGAGGCAATCACTTGGTCGAGCGCCGCTTCGCCGTCGCCGTTCTTGGCCAAAAGCGGATCGACGCCGCGCGGATCTTCCGGCCAATAGCCGTGATAGGCGCGATAGAGATGCCCATCGCTGCCGACGAACTCGCCGGTGGGATTGCGATAGACCGGCGACAGCCAGAGATGGGTCACGCCGAGCTGATCGAAATATCCGCTCTCGATCATCGCGCGTACGCCATCCAGGGTGCCGCCCGCGCGCTCACCGGGAGTCGAAGGCGGCCCGAGCGCACCGTCGCCGCGAAAGCGATCGATCACGATCTGATACAAGAGTCCATCACCGAGCGTACGGCCGGTCTCCGCTTCGACGAACGCGCTGGCATCAGCGGCGGCCGAGTGTCCGAGCTGGTCAGTGGCCGAGAGGCGCAGATGATATTTTCCCGGCTGAAGGCCGCGGGCGTTCACGGTGAAGCGGTTTCCGTTGCGCACGACCGACAGCGCACCCAGCGACTCGGCGCCGTTTGAAAGTTGTGCCACGACCTGATCGAGCGCCGCCGCGCCACGAACGAAATGCGCCTCGAGCGAAATGGAATCGACCGTAGGCGTGACGCGATCGACCACCAAAGTCGGCAGGCTGTCGTCGGCGATTTCGATCTCCGAAACCTCCACCGCATACGGTGCGCCGCTTTGCGGATCGAGTGGGTCGGCCACGTAAGTGGTACGCGGATTCTGATAATCGGTTACCAGCGTGCCGTCGGCAACGATGGCGTATTGATAGACGCCCGGATCGAGTGGCAGCGCCAAACGCAACCACTCACCGCCGTCGGCATCGTGACGCGTCTGCCAGGCGGTAAGGCCCGGACGCTGCCAACCGTTCCAGCTGCCGATGAGCTCGGGCATCCCATCGAGCGCGGTGGCGATTTGCGTGGCACGAAACCAGGCGACCAGCGTGCGCGGCGACGTCTGATCCGCGCTCGGCGCAGACGAACAGCCGGAGGATGCGGTCGCCACCAGGGCCACCAGCGCGCTCATGAATCCGATCAAGCGAGGAAAACGCGCCATAAACACCTGTTCTGACCGCGGGAGTAACTCAGGCAAGGGTTCCGTGTCAACTACATCGCGCTACATTAATGAATGGGCCCCGGGCCGACCACCTCCCCGGAAACAGATCATAGTCTACT
>PLXG01000465.1 GCA_003153195.1 Myxococcales bacterium | reverse complement strand
GCGGCCGCCATCGGCTCTTCGATCAAATAGACTTCGCGCGCGCCCGCCGCCAACGCCGAGTCGCGCACTGCGCGCTTTTCGACTTCGGTGATGCCGGACGGTACGCAGATGATGATGCGCGGACGAACCAAGGTCCGCCGATTGTGCGCGCGAGTGATGAAGTAACGCAGCATGGCTTCGGTCACTTCGAAATCGGCGATGACGCCGTCTTTCATGGGCCGAACCGCCACGATGTTGCCGGGCGTACGGCCGAGCATCTCTTTGGCCTCTTTGCCTACGGCCAAAACTCGCTTCATCCCGTTGCCGCTTCGCTGAACCGCGACCACCGAAGGCTCGTTCGAGACGATCCCGCGCCCTTTGACGAAGGTCAGCGTGGTGGCAGTTCCAAGATCAATCGCGAGATCATTGGAAAAAAGTCCGTACACCCAGTCAAAGAGCATGGATTTTGGTCCTTGTCGTGCCCGTAGATGGATGGCGTTCCAACGGGGGTAGTCGTAGCACGCACCTGTTCGATCTTTCAATCGCGAATTGGGGCCATCGAAATCAAAAAATCGGTCAAAAATCGATTGCGAACGCGTTCGAAAATTTGCGCCGGCGCGCGCGCCGTTTTACTCATGAATTAATGTTGCGCGCATCTTCAGCTTCAACGGGGACTTCGCTGGCTCGCTGCGGAGCTTGCGCAGTGCCCGCGTCCGAGGAACATCCGCTTCGCCGTGGTCGCTGCGCCTCCTGTTACGATAACTGGGTGAGGGCGCGTCCCGTCGGTATCGGTGCGATCTGCGCCTGTTGTGACGATCGCCGAATCACGCACCTTCGTTATTATGAGCTGTCGGTGCGATCGAACGCGCCCGGTGGACGCTGGGTCGTGGTCTGTCACAACTGCGCCGCCGAGGCCGAACGGCTCGATCCGCCGGCGCGATCGATCGAAGCGCTCAAGATGCGGCTCATTCGCGACCGCCGCTTCGGTGATCGGAGATCTCTCTTGGCGCTCACCGGCACCGCGCCTCCACCCGACATCACCAAGGTCGAACGACGTGGTGGCGACCGGCGCAGCGTGTTCGGGAACATCTTCGACGCCACCGACTTTGTGGAAGAGCTGGTGATCGAGATGGAGGCCGACTTCGAAGAGGTCACCGACGATCAGATCGCCAGTGATAACCGCGACGTCACCGGGATCTACCGCATGACCACCGAAGATACCGCCCGCGCGTCGGAAGCTATCGCGTTTTCCTTCGAACGACATTAACGCACGATCCAAGTTCAAGCGAGCAACGCGAGGCCGCACGNNGCTTGCTTCGCAAGCGCCCTTCGGGTGGGGCGGCACGCCCGTGTAGATAGACATAGGTAAGGCCAGTCTCCACAGTAATTCTTCATTTGACCCCATATTCATCCGTCCTTGTTTGGTATAGAGTGCGCTTCCTTATGAATTGATGGAGGTTTGTGTCCGATGCTCGCAGCGCTGCGTCAGAATTCACGCTCGGTTCTCATCTATGTCCTCTTCGGCGTGATCATCGCTGTGTTCATTTTGAGCTTCGGTCCCGGCTCGCGCGGCGTCGGCGCGAACACTTCGGGCGCCAACTATGCCGCTGAAGTTGCCGGCAGCACCATCGCCGAATCGGACTTTCGACTGGCCTGCATCGTGGCAGCGTCCGATCCCATTTTGGGCCGTTCGCCGCGCACCAAACAGTTCGTCATGGATCGATTGATCGAGCGCGAGCTGCTCGCTGACGAGGGTGAACGCCTCGGCTTTCAGGTCTCCGAAGAGGAGGTCAACAAGCTGTTTTTGCAAGGTCGCATGCTGATCATGGGAAGCCCGCGCCCCGTCGAGAACTCGGCGTTCAAGAACGGCGTATTCGATTACGATCGCTTTCGCACGCTGGTGGAGAACCTGGGCGTCTCGGTGGTCCGCTTCATCGAGATCGAAAAGCGCGAGCTGCTCGCCGACAAAGTTCGTGAGCTGCTCAAGGCCGGCGCCAAAACCACGCCGGACGAAGTGAAGTCCGAGTTCGAACAGAAGGGACGTCAGGTCAATCTCGAGTACGTTCGCTTCGCGGTCAAGCCCAGCGACGACGCCGTTGAGCCGTCGGCGGCCGACCTCGACGCTTACATCAAGGCGCACGACGCCGAGCTCAAGAAGCAATATGAAGAGCGCGGCTTCATGTACAAGAAGCTCGACAAGCAGGTGAAGATTTCGCACATCCTCATTCCGTTCAAGGCGGCCGAGGAGAAGCGCAAACCGGGCACCGGCGTCGCCAAGGTCACGCCGGAAGATCAGGCGCACGCCAAGGAAAAGGCGGACAAGATCGTCGCCAAATTGAACGGCGGCGCGGCGTTCGCCGAGCTGGCCAAGAGCGAATCGAGTGACGAATTCTCCAAGAAGCGCGGCGGACTGCTCGGCTGGAAGAAGAAGTCGACCAGCGGACTTGGCGATGGGTTCGAAAACAAGATTTTCGCTGCGAAAAAGGGCGAGCTGCTCGGCCCGGAGAAGACCGAGCGCGGCTATGAGATCATCAAGGTGCAGGACTTCCGCGAGGGGGATGTGCCGGTGGAAGCGGCCGAGCGCGAGATGGCCGAAGAGCAGATCAAGCTCGAGCAGGCGAAAAAAACGGCCAAGGCCGAGGCAGATGGGGTGCTGGCCCGAGTACAAAAGGGCGAGAAGCTCGACGTCATCGTGCCCAAGTCCACCGACGATAAATCGGAGAAAAACCCAGACGCGCTCAAGCTCAAAGAGACCGGGCTATTCGCCCGACGCGGTGAGATGGTGGGCGACATCGGTCTTTCGAAGGAGCTCGCCAAGCGCGCCTTCGAGCTCAAGGTCGGAGAGGTGGCTGGGCCGTTCGAAGTTGGAAACGCCTACGTCGTGGTCCGCGAAAAAGAGCGCAAAGAGCCGGACATGGTCGATTTTGAGAAGCGGAAAGGCGAGCTCGAGCGCGAGGCGGAGCGCAACAAGTGGCGTGACGTGGTCTCCAGCTGGTCGCAGGAGCGCTGCGTCGAAATCAAGAACGACGGGCGCATCAAGGTGAACGGCGAGCTGGTCGCGCCCGACCGAGACAGCCGCGACCCGCGCGCCATGCTGTTCGACAAGCTCCCCTATCAGCCCTGCGGCAACACCCGCCTCTTCTAGAGCGCATCTCAAAAATGCCT
>PLXG01000458.1 GCA_003153195.1 Myxococcales bacterium | reverse complement strand
CGTCTCCGTTGAAATCCCCGATGGCCGATTTGCACGGATAGCTAGTCTCGCCCGCTGGCTGGAAACTGCCGCCCACGTAAGCGGATAATTCCACGTAGATGGTTCCACCCGTGCAGGGAATGAAATCCACGGTTTGCGATGTCCCGGTGGTTGTGCCGTTGAAGATATTCGTACCACCCGGAGTGGTGCCGACAGTCAATTGATACTGCGTGGCGCCGCTAACCGTATTCCACGAGAAGTCCGCCAAACTTCCTGAAAGCGTGATTCCCGGCAACGGGCTGCCAATCTGACCTGCGGTATCGATTCCCACCACGAACGCGTCGTAGAGCCCGGCGTTGACGGTCTGCAAAGCGCCAGGTGTCGCTGGGAAATTCGTCGCGATGGTGGCGCCGGAGACATACGCCGCACCGCCCGGCGTTACCGCGATGTTCTGGCCGAGGTTGTTGTCCGAGCCGCCGATGCACGTGGAGGACAAGAACGATTGGCCGTTGGGGCCGATCTCGGTCAGAAAGGCGGTGGTGGCCGAAACGATGCCGGCATAGGCGGTGCCGGAGCTGCTAGGCGGCACAGCCAGAGCTAAGATCTGGTTCTGCGTCAGGCCGTTGTACGTGAGCGCACTCCAGTCGTTTTGTGAGGTGCANNGCCGGCTCCTCGAAAAGCGACATAAACAATGTTGCCGGCATCTACGGCCACCAGCAACGGCGTGCTCGCAATTTGTCCCAGAGTCGCCTGCGTCCAATTGGCGCCGGCGTTCGTCGTGTAATACAATCCATTCCCCGTCGCGGCGTAGATTGTACTCGTCGAGCCGTTGATAGCCAAGCTGGTCACTGGAACCCCCGGTAATCCGGTGTTGACCGCAGTCCAATGGGCGCCGCCATCCGTTGTCTTGTACACGCCGGTAGGGGTGCCCGCGTAGGCTGTCGTCAGATGGATCGGATCCACGATCAGGGCGCCGACCGCCCCTGTCCCTGGCAGCGTCGTAGGACTGCTCCACGACGAGCCTGCGTTTGTGCTGTAGATCAGGCCAACGCTCGATCCCACATACACCGTCGATGGACTGGTCTTGGCGATCGCTATCACGGCCGAGGTACCCACTCCTTGGGCCAGTACCGTCCAACTCGTGCCGCCATTCGTAGTCTGATAAAGGTGGCCGCTGCCGGCTGCATAAACGGTAGACGATGCATTCGGATCTACCGCTATCGAGTCGATGGTTGTAGATGTGATGCCGCTATTCGCGGACGTCCACGTGCCGCTCGCCAACTTGTAGACTCCACCGCCCGTGGCATTGAGCGCGCTGGTGCCGGCGTAAAGATTGCCACTCGGGTCGAAGGCCAACGCGTTCACCTGGTCGAAACTTCCCGTCAGGGTCGTGGGCGACCAATTGGAGCTCGAACCGCTGACAGTGCCCTCCATTAACACGGCCGGCCCGCCATTGCGGGCGCCCGAAATCGGATTCACCGTAGGAAAACCGATGCACTGGGTGGTGCCGGACACGTAGGCATTCCCCTCCAGGTCCACGCCGATGCCCGATCCGCGCTCCGGGATCAAGTTGCTGCCCAGCCCGCCGATATAGGTGGCATAGACCAGACCGCCGCTGGAGTTCAGCTTGAGGGCAAAGCCATCGGTCAATCCGCCGCCGTATGTAGTTTGCGCGGCGCCGGACGTAATCTCTGGGAACGTCGGATCGTTGGTCGTCCCCGTGACATACGCGTCGTTTTGCGCGTCCAGAGCGATTCCGAAGCCGACGGTCTGCAGCGCGGCGCCGGAACTTCCCAAAAGAACCGGCCCATACCCCACCGTGCCCCCGGCGTTGACTTTCAGGACATATCCTTGGGCGGGCGAGGGGGCCGACGCGGTCCCGGTCGAGCCGGTTACGTAAGCGTCGCCGTTGCTATCCACCGCGATGCCGTAACCGATGCCCGCGGGCAGGTACGTGGAATACACAAATGCCGTGCCGCCAGCGTTGACTTCGGTCAGGAACCCAGCCGACGGTGTACTTGAAATGGGACTGACCAGGGGGAAGGATGTACTGCCCGATTCCGCCGCTGTTCCCGTCACATACGCATTTCCTGAATGATCGACCGCAATGGCGCGTCCCCAGAAACTTCCACTGCCGCCCAGATAGGTGGAGTAGACCAAAGCTGTGCCTGCCGTGTTCACTTTGGCTACGAATGCATTGAAAAGACCGTTGTTGGTGTTCTGCGCCGCACTTGCCGTAATGGGAAAGTTCGGGGAACTGGTGAACCCGGTAACATAGGCGTTTCCCGAGGAGTCCACCGCGATTCCGCCACCGACATCGGTGTGGCCGCCGCCGAAAACGACGTCATAGACTAAGGCTCCGGTGGAATTCATTTTGACGACGAACACCTCGGTGCCGCCGCCGCCCTGGGCAGCCGTCAGCGTCGCTGGGTGACCGGTAAAAGTTGCGGCGCTTCCGGCGTTGAAGCCGGTCACGTAGACGTTTCCTAGCTGGTCCACCGCAACGGCCGGAAAGGTGGCCTGAGATGCGGCCGCCGGCAGCGCAAAATCCAGTTCATCGCCAGGCGAACCCAGGTAGGTCGCAAAACTGAGGACGGGATCGACGATCAGCGGTTTGCGGGCGTCATACCCGCCGACTTCGAATGCTACGCGGTTGTGCGATTGGAGGACATATCGGCCATCTATCGTGTGCCGCAAGCCGCCGCTTTCCTGATAAACAATGGGCTTGTGTTGGCGCATCTCGCCGGCCGCGGTGCTCACTACCAAGTCGCCGGCGCCATCGATGCGCATGCCATCGACGCCGTCAAACGCCAGTCGAATAGCTCTGGGATCCGCGCCAGGGGCAATCTCAAAGTCATACTCCAACCGGCCCTGGTTCCCGTATAGAACCAAGTCCACGCCGGGATAGACGCCGCGATAGTGTACGCGGGAGTAATTGGGAATGCCGCTGAGCCATTTCGCGGGATCCTTCCCAAAGAAGTAGCTGCTCACGGCGCTCTGCCGCTCGCCGCCGGCGATAGCCGCGGACGATTTCGCGCCTGGAAAGCTCATCCGGATCGCCGATTGTTTGGCGGGCTGCCCCGGCTTGCCTGGAGCTCGCACATTCAAAACGACCTCGGAAGGAGCCAGCAAGATCGCGTAGCCGCTTCCGCGAGACAAAAACCGCACCTGGGAGTCCGCCTGGCCGCGATTCTCTTCGAAGCTCAAGGGCAGGTTGCCGTAATTGGCGAGCGCCCGCGCCTGAACCTCTGGCGGCGCCGTTTTGGCCGCGGGGCGGCTCGCCGCGGACGACAGCGCAGCCACAGAAAGAAGGAGTGCTACAGACAATCCATTGCCGTACCGTAAATTCATAAATCTCCGTCGTAAAGACTAAAGTATATCGCTTGCGGTGGTCCTTTTGGGTGCCCGCGAGTGAGAATCCGTAGTGCTGGGTGTCCGCTTGACCTCAGCTAGCCCCAGGTAGTATCCGCGCATGGTGGAAGAATACGCCAGGAGTCTGACGGAACTGGAGGCAGACTTCGGTACCGGCGAGGCATGTCGGGCATACTGGGCGCTATTCCCGGATTCGCATGTCCACGCCGCGGATAGCGGAAGGCGTAGCCGGTGCGAGATCCGTGGAGTGTGCCGGCTGTGGCTGCCAGGCTTCGGTGACGCGATCCACACGCGCGTCTCCTTAGATTAGGCATGCCGCACTGCTTGACTCTGGGGAGACTCGTGCGCAACCCCCAGAGCGCGGCAATCTGCATCGACCATTTCACGGACCAGGGACTCGAAAGTGATGCTCGGTGTCCACCCGAGTTTCATCCGCGCCTTCGTCGCATCGCCCAGCAGCAGATTCACCTCGGCCGGGCGGAAAAGTGTCGGATCGGTGGCCACATGGTTCCGGTAGTCGAGGCCGGCCTGGCAGAACGCCAGATCCACAAACTCCTGCACGGAGTGGCTCTCACCCGTCGCCACTACGTAATCGTCCGGCTCGGGCTGCTGCAGCATCAGCCACATCGCCTGCACGAATTCGCGCGCGTGCCCCCAATCGCGCCTCGCTTCGAGATTTCCCAGTTGGATCTGTTTGCTTCGCCCGGCCAGAATGCGCGCCACACCGGAAGTGATTTTTCGCGTCACAAATTCAAAGCCGCGCCGCGGCGATTCGTGGTTGAACAAAATGCCGCTGCTGGCGTGCAGCCCGTATGCTTCGCGATAGTTACGCGTCAGCTCGAAACCGCAGACCTTGCTGATGCCATAGCTCGAGCGCGGGTGAAAGCGCGTATTCTCGGTCTGCGGAAGCTCCTCCGCCTTGCCGAACATTTCGCTGGAGCCCGCAAAATAGAACCGCGACTTGGGAGCCAGATCCTTGATCGCGGAGAGCAGGAAGTGGGTGCCGTTGATGTTTGTGTTGAGCGTCGAAAACTCGTCGTCGAAAGAATAGCTTACGAAGCTCTGCGCCGCGAGGTGATAGCATTCGTCCGGCACCACCTTGGCAACCAGTTGATAGACACTGGCGAAGCTTTCGAGCGACGCGGCATGCAGGGTGATACGGTCCCGCACGGCGCTCAACCGGTTCAGCCGGTGCTCCGGATCCTCCAAGGCTACGCGCCGGACGGCGCCGTGGATCTCGTAGCCTTTCGAGAGCAGAAGCTCCGCGAGATACGATCCATCTTGCCCGGTGATTCCGGTGATCAGCGCCTTCTTCTTGCTCGTCATTGATTCTTCCACCAGGCAATCGTGCGTTTGAGTCCTTCGGCGAGCGGAGTGGAGGCGGTCCAGCCCAGCCGCTCTTTGGCACGCGTCACGTCGAGCGCCCGGCGAGGCTGACCGTTGGGTTTGCTCGCGTCATAGTGAAAGGTTCCGCGAAATCCCATTTGGTCGCCGATCATCTGCGCCAAATTCTTGATCGAAACCTCTTGGCCGCAGCCGAGGTTGATCGGATCGGAGCCATCATATTTCTCGGCCGCCGCCAAAATTCCTTCGGCCGCATCTTCGACATAGAGAAATTCTCTCGTCGGCGAGCCGTCGCCCCACAGCACGACTTCGTTCTCGCCGCGCTTCATCACGTCGTCGATCTTGCGAATCATCGCCGGAATCACATGCGACGTTTCGAGATCGAAGTTGTCGCGCGGTCCGTAGAGATTCACCGGAAACACCACCACCGAGTTGAAGCCATATTGATCGCGATAGGCTTGCGACTGAACCAGCAGCATCTTCTTGGCCAGGCCGTAGGGCGCGTTGGTCTCTTCCGGATAGCCGTTCCAGATGTCGTCCTCGCGAAACGGAATCGGCGCGAACTTGGGATAGGCGCAGATGGTTCCCGCGGCGACCAGCTTCTTCAATCCGAGCTTGCGACCTTCGTCGATGAGCTGCACGCCCATCATCAGGTTGTCGTAGAAAAACTTTCCCGGATTTGCGCGATTGGCGCCGATGCCGCCGACCCGCGCCGCTAAGTGAATGACCAGATCCGGTTTGGCGTCGCGATAGAGCCGCTTGATCGCGTCGAGATCCACCAGATCGTACTCGCTCGATCGCGGCACGAAGATCTCTTTGCAGCCGCGCGCGCGCAACTGCTCGACCACGAACGAGCCCAAAAAGCCCGCGCCGCCGGTCACTACCACGCGTTTGTCCGCAAAGCTCGTCTGGGAGGGTGCTGTCGCCATGTGCGGTTTTGAACTTACCCTTTGATTACGAGCGTGTCCACCTCATTGGCAGCGCTGGTCTTTCACTCGATCCTTTGCTAGTTTTTGCCCCGAAAGCGGTGAATTTGTCTGTAGACGCCAAGCCCGATCTTTCGGTGGTGATTCCGGCCTACAACGAGGCCAGCCGAATCGATCGTTCACTCGAGCAAACGGTCGAGTATTTACGCGCGCGTGCAGGCACGTTCGAGATCATCGTGGTGGATGACGGCTCGAGCGATCAGACTCGGTTGGTCACACAGCATTTCGTGAGCGGTCACGCACACGAACCGATTCAGCTGATCGCTCTTCAGCCCAATCAGGGAAAAGGCGCCGCGTTGCGCGCCGGTGTGGCGAGAACGACCGGGCGGCGCGTGCTGGTAATGGACGCCGATTTGGCGACTCCATTGGTAGAGCTCGAGCATCTTTGGAGCGAGCTCGAACGTGGCGCTCAGGTGGTGACCGGCTCACGCGCATTGGTGACGTCGAACGTGACCAGGCCGCAATCGCATCTGCGCGTGTATCTCGGACGAGCAGGAAATTTGTGGATTCGTGCGCTGGCGGTGCCCGGAATTCACGACACCCAGTGCGGGTTCAAGCTCTTCGACGGCGACGTGGCGCGCACACTTTATGGTGCCGCGCGAGAAGATCGTTTCGGAATCGACATCGAGATTCTCTGTCTTGCCCTTCGCCGCTTTCACTACAAAGTGTCGGAGGTGGGCGTGCACTGGGAGCATCAAGATGGATCGAAGGTACGTCCTCGCGATTACCTCGATGTGCTGGTGAAGGTTCCGCAGATTGTTTGGTCGGTGATGCGCGGTTAGCGCGCTAAAAATGGATGAAGGTCCGCACTGGCGGGCGCTTCCGCGTTGGCGTGACGAATCAAGTGGACCAGATCGATGGATGGCTTGGCATCGGCCACCCCGAATCCCTTCCCGGCCACAATCTGTTCGTAGACGCGGCTGTGCAGATCCTCGAATCCCGTCGAGAAATCGATCTCGCGCTGATCGTAGCGCAGGGATCGAACCGCTCGGCCGGTTCCTTCGATCGACAGAAGCCAGCGGACATGAGCGCGATCGAGCTCTAGCATGCCCGACATCTTGGTCGCGCTCGCCACATGAACCACGCTCTTTTCGAGCCGCCCGAACAGCCACAAGAGCGCATCGAAAAAATGTACGCCGATGTTCATGGCCAGTCCTCCCGATTTTTCTGGCGCGCCCTTCCATGAAGTTTGATACCAGGGCCCGCGCGGCGTGACATAGGTCAGACAAACATCGACGCGACGACCCGGTGGCGAAGCTTCAAGCGCGCGCTTGGCGGCGATCAACTCCGGATGCAAGCGAAGCTGCATCACCGTGTGAATCCGACGGCCGGTCTCGCGCTCCAGATCGGCGAGCGCGTCCAAATTCCACGGGCTGATCACCAGCGGCTTTTCGCAGATGACGTCGGCGTTCAGTCGTAGCCCGAGCCGTACGTGCGCATCGTGCAGATAGTTGGGCGAGCAGACGCTCAGATAGTGCACGCGCTCTTGGTCGCCGCGTCGTCGCATCTTTTCCAAGAAGCGATCGAACCGCTCAATCTCGGTGAAGAAGCGCGCTTCGGGAAAATAGTGATCGAGCACGCCGACCGAGTCGTGCGGATCGACCGCGGCGAGCAGGTTGCCATTCACCGCGCGAATCGCCTTCAAATGCCGCGGCGCGACAAATCCAGCGGCGCCAATCAGCGCAAAATTCTTCGGCGCGGGCATATCAGCCTTTTTGGCCGACGATTCGCTGGCGCATCCACCGAGCCACCCGCACCGATGGTTTTAGGCGCGGTGAAAGCGCGGGATAGACCAGCAGTCGCCGAACCAAATGGCGCACGTCGCACAATTGGCGCGGCTCACTTTGTGGACCTTTGTCGAGCGTCCAGGTCGCGTCGTCGATGGTGAGCGGAAAAAAGTCGGGACCGAGCACCTGCCAATTGCGCTGCGCTTCGATGCCGGTCCACACCGCCTTTTGACCGCCGGCAACATGACCGTAATCGTGATTCTGATGAACGATGGTGACGGCGTTGGTCAGATCGAAGACCGGCGTGTCATTCGAGCGCGCGTGGTGCACCATCCAGTTGTCCCACAGCACGCGCCCAACGGGAAACGGCGGCATTCCGGTCAGCGTTCCGGTGGGAAAAAGAAAGTAGTCCATCGCCACCGCATCGTGCAGATGTCCGCTCACTCGCGCGCGATCGCGCAGTCGACGCGCCCAGTCAGTCGGGCCGAAGTCGATGCGATCGGGTACGTCGAGATCGGTGCGACGACCCACGCCCAAAAAGCGCGGCATGCGCAGCTTTTCCAAAACGGCCGGCAACCCGTCGAGCAAAATAATATCGGCGTTCAGATAACAGCAGAGCCGATGTCGCGAACGCATCTGCGCCTTGGCGAAGACGTCGTCGAGGAGCGGCGTGCCAAATTCGTTGCGGGCGATGGTGCCGACATGCTCGACGCCGGCTTCGCGTGCGGCCTCCTCGATGCCGGCTTCGTCGCCAAAAAGAATGACCTGCGCATCGGGCACCGCGCGCTTCCAACTGTCGAGCGCGTTTCGTTGCGCCCGTTCGGCAGCGCCGGTAAACGGCTTGGGAACCGCGAACAGGGTCAGCATGGTTTACGCAGCTGAAGATAGACCATGCCGATCTCTTCCGCCGGCAAGGTCGGAAAGTTGGCGGTAATCTCGAAGTTGTCGGCGCAAATGAATCGCAGCGCGCCGCCGTAAATGTAGGAGTAGGGCGCGCGTTTATAAAATTTGGCTTCGATGGTCGGATCTTTTTGAATCGCGTATTCGCGATGCACGATCTCCCACGGGTCGGACAGAAGTCGCTTCTTTAGGCTTGCTTCGTCGTAGCTGCGACCGAAGAAGACGCCTTGCGTACTCGACTCGCTGGCATTTCCGTAGAGCGCCTCTTTTTTGAAGAGATCGTGATGATGGTTGGCCACCTGGGTGGTCAAGTGCAACAAACCGCCCGGTTTGAGCACGCGAAACATCTCGGCCATACCGCGAATGTCGCCCTCTTCCGGCACGTGCTCGATCACCGACACCGACATGCAGTGATCGAAGGTCGCGTCGGGATAGGGAAGATGTCTGACATCCGCCTGTTCCAGCACCAGGTTGCGATCGATGCCGCGCCACGCGTCGAGCTCATCGGTGAACAGATCGGTGGCCAGCCAATTGCCACGGCCTTCGGCCGCCAGCAGACTGGTGAGCAGCTTGGGGCTGGAGACGTCGAGGCAGTAGCCGGTGAAATCGGCGTCGGCGATGCGCCCCATCTCGTAGTAGCGCCACGGATCGAGCGGCACCAGCAGCCGCTGCAGTCCGACTTTGCCGACGCGCTTGCCGCGAAAAACGCCCGACATCAGCCAGCGACTGCCGAGTCGATAGCTGTGCTTCCACAGCCTGAGCCATCCGGGTTCTTGCGAGGTCGCGGTCATGCGTTCGCGCGATTAATACCACGGACACGCGGGCGCGGCGTGCTCGTTCTCAAAGGCAAAAATGCAATCGCGCAGGTATCGCGCGGCGGTCTCCGGGGATAGTCGAGACGCATACGCATGCGCCTTCTTTTGCCAATCTTCGAGGAGCGCTGACGTTCGGGATACGCGTTCGAGACAAGCGACGAGCTCGGCCGGACTTTCTGGATCGAACGTCTCTCCCGAGCCCGATGTGCGCACGATCGCCGCCGCGCCTGCGCCGCGACTGGCCAACACCGGCACGCCCACTTGCAGCGCTTCGTTGGCCACCACGCCCCAGCCGTCGTAACGACTGGGCAAAATCAGAAGATCATATTCGGCGATGGTCTTCGGCGCCGAACCTGCCGGCAAAGTACCTTTATACTGAACACCGTCGCGCAAAAATGGCGTCGCATCCCCGCTGCCGAAAATGTCGAGCGTCACCGAAGTTCCGCGCGTACGCGCTTCGCCGATGGCGTTGGCAGCAATGTCGACGCCTTTACGCGACAGCATCGCGCCGACATAGATCGCACGAAGAGCGGCGTCGCTTTTGCGCGTCACCGACGGTTCGGATCCATTCACGAAATATCCGTACGGATAAATGTAGCGCTGGTCGAATCCCGCGCGCGCAAACTGCGTCACCGCTCTTTCGGAGATGGCGAACACCGGCTTCACGCGCCGCCCGAAGATCAATCCCGCGCCGCGATAGATGGGCGGACGAATGGCTTTCAAGATCTCGCCGCGCGCACGCGACTGTTCGCCGTAATAGCCGCTCACCTCGTCGGAGTAGGGTTCGGTGATGAGCCCAATGCGCGCGCCGCGCGCCACGCCCCACGCGATGAGCGGCAAAAATCGCGGGTCGGTCCACATGGTGTTGAACAGATGCAGCGCGTTCGGCATGCGGCGAAATAGTGCGGTGCCGACCGACCACCAATTCGGGCAGTCGAGTGACGTCGATGCGATGTCCGAAATGTCTGCCGTCGCCCAACCTTGCCGTTTGCGCTCGGCGGTTTGCGTGCGCGCGACCACGGCATGCGCCGAAACATCCGCCAGCCGTGCGAGCGCACGATGGGTGTCGAGCATGAGGTGCCCGAGCTCCGGGTACCAACAGACGACTTCGATCATCTCATTGTCCGCGCGGCCATACGAAAACGAGGTATAACACTGACTTGCCCATCGGCGCATCCGCCTTTGGGGAACGGGCAGGGAGAGCCTTTTTGCGAATCGGCATCAACACGCTGTTTCTGATTCCCACCGCGGTCGGCGGAACCGAGTCGTACGTTCGCAATTTGCTCATCCATCTGCAAAAGATCGACCGCGAAAATGAATATGTAATCTACACCAACCTCGAAAACGCAGGGACCTTCTCGCTCAGCGCGCCCAATTTTCGCGAAGCGATCTGCGAGATCCACGCGGTGCGCCGACCGGTGCGCATCGTCTACGAACAGTTTTTGTCGGTGCGCGCGCGGCAAGATCGCTTGGACGTACTGCACTCGCCCGGTTACACCGCGCCGCTCTTTTTGCGCTGCGCCAACGTCGTGACCCTGCACGACATGAACTATCACTATTTTCCCGAAGACTGGTCGCGCGCCGGGTTGATCGCCAATCGCATTTTGATTCCGCTGGTGGCCAAGAGCGCCACGTTGCTGCTCACCATCTCCGAATGTTCGAAGAAGGCGATCGTCGACGTGCTCAAGATCGATCCTGCGCGCGTGCGCGTGGTCTATCACGGCATCGACGGCAATCTGCCCGAGGTGACGCCATCCGAGATCGCCGCCACACTCGACAAGTTTCAGTTGAAGCAATTTCTGCTGACCGTGTCGGCCTCCCATCCGCACAAGAATTTGGATGGCCTTCTCGCCGCCTACGATCGACTGATCGAAAAATGGCCGGACGCGCCGACGCTAGTGGTCTGCGGCCCCATCGGACAGCATCACAAGCGTCTGCTCGCCACACGCACCAAAGGTCGGGTGCTGATCACCGGCTGGCTCACCGACAAGGAGCTGGCCGCGCTCTATCGTTCGGCGCGCGCGTTCGTGTTTCCGTCGAAGTACGAAGGATTCGGTCTGCCGGTGCTGGAGGCGATGTCGTACGGAATTCCCACGGTGTGCTCGAACGCCAGCTGCCTACCGGAGATCGCCGGTGGCGCCGCGCTGCTGGTCAATCCCGACGATCACGCGGCCATCGCCGAAGCGATCGAGCGAGCTTGTAAAGACGAAGTCGTGCGCGACCAGCTCATCACGCGAGGTCGCGAACGCGCCGCCGAATTCTTGTGGGAGAAGACCGCGCGCGGCACGCTCGATGTCTATCGCGACGCGCTAAAGGCCCACGCGGCCAGATGAGCAAGGCCAGATGAGCGGCACCCAACGCCTTTGGTTTGCGCTGGTGTTCGTGTTCGGCCTGGCCTTCATCGCAGCGCTACCACCGCTCGAGAGCAACGACGAAGAGGGGCACTGGATTCGCCAGCTCACGGTCGCCGAAGGACAGATCAACTGCGGACAGGTTCGCGCCGGCGCCACGGTTCTCCTCGGCGCGTGGAACATCAAAGAGAAATATTTCTCAGCCGCATTTTTCAAGAAGCATTGGAACCTGACCGACTTCGGCGAAATGGTGCCGGCTAAAAGCTCGGCGTGCATTTATCCGCCGGTTCCCTATCTTCCGGCCGTGCTGGGCATGCGGCTCTTCGGACTGGATCGTCACGGCGAGCCGCAACGCGGTGGATTTTGGCGCGTCTTCTATTTGGCGCGCGTCGGCAATTGGATCTTCGTGAGCCTGATACTGGCGTGGGCGATTCGAAAGTTGCCGTGGGCGAGCAACACGCTGCTGGTGTTCTATTCGATTCCCGAAGTGATTCAGCAATCGTTCGCGCTCGGCACCGATCCGATGCTGTTCGCCTGTGCGCTGACGATCTTGGTGCTGATCTTCCGTGCGCCACGTGCCTGGTGGGCGCCGATTGCGCTCAATTTGCTGGTGGCGATCATGGCGTCGGTGAAGCCGCTCTATCTTTTGTTAGGGCTGGTCGGACTTCCGCTGGTCGTCGAGCGGCGCGATCTATGGAAGACTGCGCCGGCAAAAGCACTCCTCGCACTTTTCTCTTTTGCGCTGCCGTTTGTGATTTGGAAAGCGTGGGAGAGCAGCATTCACACCGATCTCACCGGACTGTGGATGCCGTCGTGGAACGTGAAGCCCGCCGATCAGATCGCACTATTGCGCGCCGAGCCGTCGCGTTTGTTGTCGCTCGCCAAGGCGCAGTGGGCCGACACCTTTCGCGCCGACCTGATTCGCGGCAGCTGGCTGTCGATCTTTTGCGCGTTAGGCCACAGCATCGTGAAGATGAGCATGGTCGGATATGACCTGCTGGTGGGCGCGGTGATCGTAGCGTGGCTGGGCGACTATTTTTCACCGCACTCGTCGGAGAAATTGGCGAGCGGATGGGCAACCCGCGTCGCCTGGCTGATCGCCGCGCTAGGAATCATCGCGATCATCCCTGCGGTAGTAGTGGGCATGTACATCTACTTCTCGTCGGTGGGCGTGACCGGAGTAAAGGGCGTGCAAGGCCGCTACTATCTGATTCCAATCTTGATGATGGCACTGCTCAAGATGCACGCGCTCAAATTCCGTTCGTTCGCCAAAGCCCAGACCTGGGCCGCGCCGCTCTGCATGATCGCCTGCCTAACCGCCGACGGCTACGCGCTAAAAGCGCTGGTCCACCACTTCTGGGGGAACGCCTGATTGAGCAAATAGTTCTCGCCACTGTTTTTCTATGACGGAAAATCACTGTCGAACCAATTCTGTAGTTGCGATGAGCGAGAGACTGACCTTCGATAAAATAGCGACTTGGCCACCAACCCTGATTTTGGTGCTGTCCATGTTGGGCGGCTGCCAGACAAAGCAGTCCACGCTCAGAATCATGGCGAGCTTGATCGCGACGCCGAGAAATAAGGTCGACGTGTTGTTCGTGCTGAACAACGAAGCCTCGACGGCTTACGAGACGACGCAATTCTCGCGGTCGTTTTTTTAGCGGATCAAGAAGACTGTTCGGCACCGCCCGACTCCGAAGTATTCGATCCGGCAAACATGGCTTATGGCGTGGCGGACAGTTTGTTTCGCTGTTCACAGTTCGGGCTCACTACGGATGGAGTAAATCCACTTTCTGGTGCGGCCGGAACGCAAACAGGCATCAAGCCACTACCCAATCCGACCGAAGACCCGGGACGTCTGTACGATGTTGGTCGCTACATCGACCTTTTTACCAAGCCGAAATACGCCGGTGGATTGAAAGACGATCCCAACGACATCATCTTGGTCGCGATCGCTGGGCCGGTCGTAGATGAAAGTATTTTGGTTAAGGAAACGCTGCCTTGCTTCGACAATCAGTACATTTCGTCGTGTCCAGCCGTTTCGCTCTCGTGCGGAATGCCGGTTGACTCGTCGCCTATTTTCGCCAATCCGTCGGTAAGAATCGCCGCGGTCGTGAATTCAGCGACGAACCACATCCTCCAGAGCGTGTGCGTCCCGCCCTATTCCACGGCGCTCGATTCGCTGAGCACTTACATTGGAAAACAGATTGGCTTGGTCGGTAGTTGTTTGCCTGGATCCCTGGCAGATCGCACGGCGAGTTGCACCGTGGTCGACAGCGTGACCGGCGAGAGCGACAATGTGGAAACAAGAACATTGCCGGAGTGCGTGAGCGCCAGGCCTGACGCGATTCCATGCTGGAGCGTCATCACCGACTCGAACTGTCCAATTCATCGCAACGCTCAGCAGCTTTCATTGGTAATTTGTCGCGAGAACGTGAATTGCGTGGTAAGTGATATCGCGCCCGTCGGTACGACGACGCAAGCGAGCTGCCAGTTGGCTTCCTTGTAAGACTCGTTCATCCTGAAGGGTGCGCGTAAAACGCCACGGATGCTCCGAGCAAGATGGCGGTCGTGAAGATCAGCTGGTTCTTTCGTGGCCAGGTAGTTTCTTGCAGCGCATACACGAAGAACGCCACCGCCGGGATGATCACCGGTAGGATGTAGCGAAAATCACCGACGCATACGAACGGCGCGATGATGCGAACCGCGACGATGGAGGCAAAGGGCAACACTGTCGCGAATGAAAGTGGAATCAGCCAATTCCATTTTCGTCGTATCGCTAGGATCCATCCGGCGATCGAAAACGCTGAAAACCAGACCAGAAAAAATTTAATGAACAGCGCCAGCGCCGCGCGCCAAAATCCCAAGAACTTGAATTCGCCGAACAGCGAAGTTTTGGCCAGGAACTGCCAGAAATATTGTCTGCCGCCGGCGTCCTCGAAGGCGCTGGTGTAGGGCGAGCGAAAGTAGGTCATAGGACAGATACTCCAGGGCAACCAACGCGATGACGGCGAGGATGCAAAAGCGAAACTGTCGTGGGTTGAGCGGTTGCACGCGTCGCTGTGGATAATTGTATATGAGCTTCGCTCGTCTTGCGTCCATCAGTCATTTGAGCAAGACTTCTAGCGATGAAGGTCGTGGAACCATTCGGATTCATCGGTTCGAACTTGGTGCACGTGCTGGTCAAGATCGGCGCGCATGCTTGACCGCTGACGGCCACGCCCTCAAAGCGTTCATCCACCACTTCTGGGTGAACGCATGATCGCCTGGCTGAGGCGCGTGCTCTCACCGCCGACGCACGACGTCGCGGTCTCCAGCGCCGATCAGGTCTTACAAGATCGTTCGTTCGGCAACAGCGCCTGGCTGATCGCCGACAAGCTCATCCAGATCGGATTTTCCTTCGCCGTAGGAATCTGGGTAGCGCGCTACTTAGGTCCATCACAATTCGGCGAGCTCAGCTTCGCATTGGCGTTCGCCAGCCTGTTCGGCGTGGTGGCGGTGCTCGGGCTCAATCAGATCGTCGTGCGCGACTTGGTGAAGTTGCCGCATATGATCGGCGCCACCATGGGCACCGCGACACTGCTGCGACTCGGCGGTGGCGTTCTCTCGGTCGCATTGGCAGAAGCGGGGATTTTCATTCTGCGCCCGGACGACACGCAGATGCACCTGCTCGTGCTCATCGTCGCCTGCATTGCCATCTTTCAGTCTTCCGACGGAATCGACTACTGGTTTCAGTCCCAAGTGCGCGCCGGTAAGCCGGTGGTGGCAAAGACGCTCTCGCAAATCGGTGCATCCGGAATTCGCGTCATTCTGATTTTAGTCGGCGCGTCGGTCGTAGGATTCGCCTGGGCGCATCTCGCTGAAGCTGCGTTGCTCGCGCTCGCGCTGGCAGCGGCGTATGGATATACCGAAAGCGGATTCAAGACCTGGAGTGTGTCGACCGCGCGTGCGCGGGAGCTTTTGCGCGACAGTTGGCCGCTCATCATTTCGTCGCTGGTGGTGATTCTCTACATGCGAATCGATCAGGTCATGCTCGGACAGATGACCACGACTGAAGAGGTGGGCATCTATTCGGTCGCAGTTCGACTTTCTGAAGTGACTTACCTGATTCCCAGCTCGATCGTCAGCACCTGGCTGCCGAGTATCATCTCGGCGCACACCGCTAACGAAGCGCTCTTTCAACACCGACTACAGCGTCTCTACAATTTGATGGCACTTCTCGGATACGCAGTTGCGATTCCGACGATTTTTATCGCCGGTCCGATGATTCGAATTCTGTTCGGGCAGCAATACAGTCGCGCTGCGCCGATGTTGGTAGTGCTTACCTTCGCAACGATCTTCATCAACCTAGGAATCGCTCGCAGCACATTTCTAACGGCGGTAAATTGGCCGCGAACGCACTTGGTGACGGTGTCGCTCGGCGCAATCGTCAACATCGGTCTCAACCTGTGGCTGATTCCCAGATACGGCGGTCTCGGCGCAGCCTGGGCCTCCCTCGTGGCCTACTGGATCGCCGCACACGGAAGCAGCCTCGTCCTCCCGCACCTGAGACGACAGGGAACGATGCTCACCCGCGCAATGATCCTGCCGAAGTGGTGGTGAGTCAGTCGTTTTTCTATGACAGAAAATCGCTGGATACGAGCTTCGCTCGTCTTGCGTCCATCAGTCATTTAAGCAAGACTTCTAGCGATGAAGGTAGTGGAACCATTCCCCCTGTCGGATGCGGCGCGGTCATTCTACGTGCAGCGTCCGGTGCTCGTGACGGGTGGGCTCGGCTTCATTGGTTCGAATTTGGTGCACGCGCTGGCCAAGATCGGCGCGCGAGTGACGGTACTCGACAATCTCAATCCAAAGTACGGTGGAAATCAGTTCAATTTGAATGGAGTAGAAGGTCAAGTTGAGCTGATCAACGCCGACCAGGGCGAAGAAAAAGTCCTACAGAATGTAGTCGGACGCTTTGATTCGATCTTCAATATGGTTGGGCAGGTCAGCCATATCGACAGCATGGAAGATCCCTATGCGGATCTTTATACGAATGTTCGCGTCCATATTGCGTTGCTGGAAGCTTGTCGGAAAGTCGGACACAAACCCAAAGTGGTATTCGCCGGTACCCGCGGTCAGTACGGTCGTGCGAACGGCGCTCTAAAACGAGTAAATGAATCAGCGCCAATCGCTCCCGTCGACGTCAATGGCGTCAACAAGCACGCCGGCGAGATGTATCATTTTCTCTATTCGCACGCGTACGGCCTCCGCAGCTGTTCGTTGCGTCTCACCAATACGTACGGGCCGCGCCACACCATGAAGACCTCGCGGCAAGGAGTGATCGCGTGGTTTGTCAGACAGGCGCTCGACGGACAGGAAGTTCAGCTCTTCGGCGGAGGCGATCAGCTGCGCGATTGTAATCATGTGGCTGATGTCGCGTCGGCGCTGCTGCTCGCGATGTTCAATCCGGCTGCCGATGGAGAGGTCTTCAATCTCGGCAGCGAAGAGCCGATGAGCTTGTTGCGGATCGTCGAGCGCATTGTCGCGGTCGCCGAAAAAGGATCGGTGAAGCACATTCCCTATCCAGAACATTTGAAAGCGATCGAAATTGGGGACTACGCCGGTGACTACTCCAAGATTCAGAAGATATTGGGGTGGCTTCCTTCAATTTCTCTCGATACCGGACTTGCCGAGATGGTCGATTACTATCGGCGCAATCGCGATCACTACTGGCGCGCCTAGACTGCGATCGGTGTCATGAAGATCCTGATCGTCGACACCTACTATCCAAAGTTTCTGGCCGACTTCTATCGATCGAATCCGATTGCCTCGCGCTCTTCGGCGGAACAGAAGAAGGCCCTGTTGGCTTCGGGGTTTGGAACCTCCGATGCATACTCACGAAATCTAAACAGCCTGGGGGTGGAGGCTGAGGAGATTATCGCAAACAATGCTCCGCTGCAGTTGATGTGGGCTCGCGAAAACGGACTTGTCGCGGGACTACTTTCGCGTCTGCCGCAGAGCTGGACGACCGGCGAAATGCTGGGACCGATCTTCGATCGCTCGCACGTCTTGGTTCATCTTCTGGTCGAACAGATCCGTAGAGCAAAGCCAGATATTCTGTACCTACAAGATCTGGGTGCGATCCCGCCCGATCTTCTGATGACGCTCAAGTCTTATGTCGGACTAGTAGTCGGCCAAGTTGCGTCACCACTTCTCCCCGAAAAATGGCTCAAACCCTACGATCTGATCCTCACTTCTTTTCCACACTTTGTCGATCGTATTCGGGCGATTGGAATCGCTTCTCACTGTTTTCGACTCGGATTCGATGAGACGATTCTGGCGAAAATTGGTCAACCCGCGCGGCGCTATGCGTGCACCTTCGTCGGTGGATTGACCGCAGCTCACGCGCGCGGCACAGCCTTTCTCGAATACGTCGCTAAGAGTGGAACCGTCGATTTCTTCGGATACGGAAAAAATATACTTCGCAGTGATTCGCCGATCCGGCCTCGTCATCATGGCGAAGTGTGGGGGCTCGACATGTTCCGTGTACTCGCGGAGAGCTCGATTACCATCAATCGTCATATCGACGTCGCCGAAGACAACGCAAATAATATGCGACTCTACGAAGCGACAGGCGTGGGGACGATGCTGTTAACTGACGCGAAGAAAAATCTCGGAGATCTCTTCGAAGTCGGCAAAGAGGTCGTCACTTACCGCGATGAATCGGATGCCGTTAGGCTCATTCGTTATTACACTCAGCATCCCGAAGAACGTGACGCGATCGCGAAAGCTGGCCAAGCTCGTACTCTGCGTGAGCACAGCTACAAGAATCGGATGCGCGAATTGCTGCAGATCTTGAATGATGCGCGGAGAGCCGCTTGAGACTGAAATCGGTTGCGAAAGCAATACTGCCGCCTGTCTTCTTAGACTGGGCGCGCCGTTCGCCCTTTCAGGTCCAGAAAGAGAATGTTTGGTCGGGCGATTACGATTCCTGGGCAGCGGCGGTAGCCGCGTCTGGTGGCTATGACTCGGGCGAGATCTTGGAACGGGTCTACCAAGCCGGGCTCAAAGTAAAACGCGGCGAACGGATCTATGAGCGAGACGGTGTTCTGTTCGATCAGGTGGAATATTCGTGGCCGATCTTGGCTGGATTGATGTGGGCCGCAGCTCGCACCGGTGGGCGCCTCGACGTCGTAGACTTCGGAGGCTCCTTTGGAAGCAGCTATTTCCAAAATCGCACTTTTTTGAAATCGCTGTCTCATTTGCGCTGGAATGTGGTGGAGCAGTCCGGCTTTGTCGACCGCGGACGCCTGGATTTTCAAGATGACACGCTTCGTTTCTACGACAGCATCGACTCGGCCCTGGCGGAGAATACGGCGCACGTGCTCTTGCTCTCTTCGGTGTTGCAATATCTCGAGCGGCCCTATGAATTGCTCGAGGTTGCTCGCCGTTTTCAGTACGTGATTGTCGATTTGACGCCGGCTTGGGATGAGGCGCGCGACCAGCTCGTGGTTCAAACGGTGCCGCCAAGCATCTACACCGCTAGCTATCCCTGTTGGATTTTTAGCGAACAGCGATTAAGAAGTGCGTTTCAATCGTATTTCCAGATAGTAGCCTCGTTTGACGCACACATCGGACAGCGTTTGCGAATTGGGAAAAAGAATGCTGGTTACCGCGGATATCTTCTCGAACGGACGGGGACTCGATGAACACCCTTGAACGAATCCTCGAGCGTCCAGAGATTCGCGCGAAGCCTCCAGTTCTCGTCGACATTGGCGCGTCAGGTCAGCTTCCGGAGATTTGGAAGCGTATCGCACCCTATTGCATCTGCATTGCCTTCGACGCAGATGAACGGGAGTTTGGCGCGCGCGTGTCCGCCAAACATCCTTTTCACACGCTTCATCTGCATCGGAATATTGTCTCGGACAAGAAAGATCCGGAGCTCGATTTTTATCTGACCAGCTCGCCTTATTGCTCGAGTAGTTTGCCGCCGGACAACGCCAAGCTCTCGGCCTGGATTTTTGCCGATCTATTTGACGTGCAGAGTCGCGTAAAACTTCCAGCCAACACACTGGGCGCGATTCTCTCGGAACATCAATTATCCTACGTGGATTGGTACAAGACCGATTCGCAGGGTACCGATCTGCGACTCTTTTTGAGCCTGGGAAGCAGCATCGTCGAGCGCGTACTTACTGCCAGCTTCGAGCCTGGGATCATCGACGCCTATCAGGGCGAAGATAAGCTTCACGCGCTCATTGCCAAGATGGATCAGCTTCCGTTTTGGATGCACGACATCGAAGTGCGCGGGACTCAGCGCCTCTCACGAAAACTTTGGGAGGAGAAAGTGCGACCGCTGACCGGAGGCAGTATTCCGATCGGGCTCAAGACGTCGCCCGGGTGGGCCGAAGTTTCTTATTTGAACACGCTGTTGCCGACAGAACGGTTTGATCGGCGAGACTACTTGCTAACTTGGGTGTTCTCGTCGCTGCACGAACAACATGGATTTGCGCTCGAAGTCGCGACGCGTGGAGTAGAGCGATTCGGCGACGCCATCTTTCGCGAATTAGCGCAGGAGTCACTCGATCGCACCGTGGGTGTGCTGGATCGATTGCTTCCACGAACCGCAAAGAAAGTGATCTTCTACGTGCGCGCCAAAACCGCTCGCTTTCGGCGCTAGTCGAGAACTGCCGCGAGATATTTCCCGTACTCGTTGTTTTGCATTTCCGCTGCTAGCTTTTGTAACTGCGCAGCGTCGATGTAACCCATGCGGTAGGCGATCTCTTCCGGGCAGGCAATCTTGAGTCCTTGTCGTTGCTCGATGATCTGAATGAACGTCGAAGCCTGCTGCAGCGATTCGTGGGTTCCGGTATCGAGCCAGGCGAATCCTCGCCCGAGGAGCTCCGGCGTCAATTGTCCCCGACGGAGATATTCCATGTTCACATCGCCGATCTCGAACTCTCCTCGTGCCGAGGGTTTGAGCTGGGCGGCGATGTCGAGCACTTGGTTGTCATAAAAATAGAGTCCGACCACTGCGTAATTCGATTTCGGATCGGTCGGCTTTTCTTCGATGCTGGTCACTTTGCGCGACGCATCAAAGCCGAGAACGCCATAGCGTTCCGGATCTTTGACCCAATAGCCGAAAACTGTCGAGCCGCTTGGCCGAGCCGCTGCGGTTTTCAGAACTTTGATGAATCCTTCGCCGTAGAAGATATTGTCGCCGAGAACCAATGCGACGCGGTCATTTGCGACGAACGAGCGACCGATCACGAACGATTGAGCCAGTCCTTCGGGTCGCGGCTGTTCACGATAGCTGAATGACACTCCCCACCGAGATCCATCTCCGAGAAGCGCTTCAAAGCGCGGGAGGTCCATGGGCGTCGAGATGATCAGAATCTCCCTGATTCCGGCCAGCATCAACGTCGTGATCGGGTAGTAGATCATCGGCTTGTCGTAGATGGGAAGCAGCTGCTTCGAAACGACGCGCGTGAGCGGGTAGAGCCTCGTGCCAGCACCACCCGCTAGAACGATGCCTTTCATCGCGTCCTCGACGAGATCATGCTCAATGATTTGCCCATGTCACTGAAACTGTCCAGGCAATCTTGAGTTTTGAATCCCCGTGGATCGGCAAATCGCGTAAACTTCCATCATGCGTCGCGATTTCGCCACCTACTTCGACCGGAACTACCTGTCGCGCGGGTTGGCGCTCTATCACTCGTTACGACGGAACTGCGACTCTTTTCGACTCTTCATTCTGTGTCTAGACGAGGTGACCTACGACTATCTGACGGGGTGCGGATTTCTCGGGATCGTCCCGATTCGTCTTTCTGCTTTGGAATCGGCCGATCCCGAATTGTATTCGACTCGTAATAGTCGGACTAGGATCGAGTACTATTTCACTCTCACACCTGCGTGGCTTCGCTTCCTGTTCGAGACCCATCACGATATCGGGCTCCTGACCTATGTGGACTCTGATTTTTATTTCTTTTCATCGCCGGAGCCACTGTTTGCGGAGATGGGTAATGGATCCGTGGCGGTGGTCGAGCACCGATTTCCACCTGCGCTCAAGGTCAGAGAATCGTACGGTCGCTTCAACGTCGGTTGGCTGAGTTTTCGTCGTGATGAGGAAGGACTCGCCTGTGTGAACTGGTGGCGGGAGCGGTGTATCGAGTGGTGCTACGATCGCGTCGAAGGAGATCGCTTTGCCGATCAGAAATATCTAGACGCGTGGCCCGCGCGCTATCACAACCTCATCATCTTGGAACATCCCGGAGTGAGTGTTGCACCGTGGAACTTCGAGGAGAGTCGATTTGGATTTTCCGAATCGCCGACGATCGATGGTCAGCCACTTATCTGTTTCCACTATCACGGACTCAAGCACCTCGTCGGTCCACTGTATGAATCGGGATTAGGTGACTATTCTGTGAGGCTGACAAAAGCGGTGCGGGCGGCCATCTTCACCCCCTATCTGCGTGAGCTCCTGCGCTTCGAAGTTGAGCTGAATAAATTGGGAATCACATCGGGCGCCGCGCGTAGCATTCGTGGGCTGACCGGAAGCTGGTCGGACCTCAAGAAGCGAGCATTTCGCCTGGGCAATGCGCTAGCGAAGAGAAGCTTTCTGTTTATGCCGCGCCCTGTTTGAAAAACGCTCGCACGGAGGAGATCACCGCTTCTGCCTGAGCAGTCGTCATCTCCGGATAGATCGGAAGCGAAAGGAACTCGTTTGCACATTTCCGTGCGACTGTCAGTGCTCCGCTCGAATACCGGATATTCTTCATCGCGGGTTGGTCAGGCATCAGAATCGGATAGTGCACGAGCGACTGGATCTGATTCGTTTTGAGATGATCTGCAAGTGCGTCGCGACGTGGTGTCCGAATCACGAACTGATGGTAGATATGCGCGTGCTCTTCTCGAGCCCGAGGCAGTACCAGGGGCAGACCTTCGAGCCCCGCAATATATTGCGACGCGATCACTCGTCGCCGCTCGTTCTGAGCCGACAGATGATGAAGCTTGGTGCGCAGAACAGCAGCCTGCATTTCGTCGAGCCGGCTGTTGGTGCCGATGATGATGTGGTGATAGCGCCGATCTTGTCCGTAGTCGCGGAGCGCCCGGACTTTGGCGGCGATCTCACTTGAGGCCGTGACCACCATACCGGCATCACCGAACGCACCGAGGTTTTTGGTGGGATAGAAACTGTAGGTCGTCAGATCGCGGAAGGTGCCGACGTCGCGACCTCGAAACTTCGTCCCTTGCGCTTGAGCCGCATCACCAATGAAAACAAGCTTGTTTTCGTCGGCGATCGCCAGTAGCGCGTCGAGCTCTGCGGCTTGTCCGTATATATGAACCGGCATAATCGCGCGGGTACGCGGAGTAATCGCCTGTTTCGCTTGGTTGGGATCGAGCGCGTAGTTCCGGTCATCGATATCGACGAAAACGGGTATTGCACCGACACGTACGATCGCTAGCGCAGTGGCGAATGCCGAATTGGGCGTAGTGATGACCTCGTCACCGGCGCCAATTCCCGCCGCCAAGAGTCCGAGCTCGATCGCCTCCATTCCGTTGCCCACACCGATCGCGTGATCGGCGCCCACAAAGCGAGCGAACTCGGATTCAAACGCTTGTACCTCAGGGCCCAAGATGAAGTGGCCGCTTTCGAGCACGCGCGCGATTGAATCGTCGAGCTCTTTTCGAAGCGTAGCGACCTGCAATTTGAAATCGTTCATCGGAATCATGGATAGATGCTCACTCTCTAATCCAGTCTTGGCTAGATACCGAGGCAGTTTTCGGTGCGATAGAAAATCGACGTGCACGACTGTCCCAGGTTGATTGGGCCCATTCCCCAGAAGTCGATTCGGCGAAATCCTTGGGCCTTCAGAAACTCCGTGCCGGGGATGTATTCCTCGCGTTCGCTGTTATCCCACAGGATGACGCCGCCCGGCCGCAGCGCCGACAGCGAATTCTTGGCGCAGTTCACACGATCGCGCCCGTCGATCGAAATCAGATCGAATGAAGCGGGATATTCGGCGGCTTTGCGGCAGTAGGCGCCGTCGCGAATGAGCTCGACGTGGTGAAGCTCGGCGTTGGGCGGCAAGGTGGGCGCGATTTTCATTCTCCACTCGGCGTCATGTTCGACGGAAACGACGCGACCTACGCGCGCTGCCCACCACAAGGTTGAGTTGCCGCAGCCGAATTCGAACACCGACAGGTCGCGTCGCAAGAGCGGTTCGAGAAACGCGATCATCGAATAGGTCACCCAAGGCAGTGGGCCGCCGTTCCGATCGATCGACTGCTTCTGCTCATAACTTTGAAACCAGCCAATCTCGGAGAGAAAGCTGGCTTGCTTCAGCAGCACCAGCGAATAGAGATTCGCTTTTTCCAGCGCGACCCGTGCGACGGTGCGAAGAGGTTTGAGCATCAGCGTGAGTTCTCAGTTGGTGCCGGCGTCGGCGTGGCAGAAGCGGGTCTACTGGCTTGATAAAGTTGCTCGTCGAGCGCGACCACCAAGCCGGCGGCGATGAGCGGCAGTGACAAGAGCAGTCGCGTGAGCGAGCTGGGAATGCTCTGGTAGTCGGGGAAGACGAACGCGAACGCAAATGTGCCCGCGTTCACGCCGAGTGGTGTGAGCAGCGGAACCAGAAACGCCAAGCCCGCCCAGCTCGATCCGCGAGCACGCGCGCACCAAAATCCGATGAAACCACCGAGCAAGAGAACGCAGCTCAGCGGATAGCTCTTGATGATGAGACGCGCGGCCCACAGCACCGCTTCGGTTCCGATCTTCCAGAATTTCTTCGTCGGAAGTGGGGGCGGCGCCAAAGACGACGGCGGTAGATCGATCGAGAGGAGCTGGGACGTCTGACCTTGCGCAACCTCGTCATACACTTCGTGTCGTCGCTGTTTTCCCAGCGTCTCTAGACTTGCCCGTCGAGAGGTCCAGACTTTTTCGCCGATGTTGGTGACGGCCATGCAACTCACCAGCGTGAGCGCGACCCAAACTAGTCGCTGTCCTTGGAACGCGCAGATCAGGCAATAGGAGAGAATCGGAATGTAGGCCAGGCTGGTTTGCGGACGCAGCCAAATGAGTGCGAGCGAGTAGCCGAGCAGCTGCGCCGGCCTGAGTCGCGATCCCCAGAGCGGAACAATCACGAAGATCGACCACACCATCGAGTACATCAAATTGTTGTAGAAATATTCGTAGTGCCAGAGCAGCCCTTCACCGAAGAGGATGAGCGCGCTGAACAGGAACGCACTCATGGCGCGACCGGTGCGCTCGGTCATGTTGGCGGTCCAGGTGAGGATCCAAAACAGCATCACCACTGTGTGCGCCAGGTTGTGATTCTTCTGGCCGAGCGCGCGTCCCCACCCCACGTACAGCGACGAGCCGGGCGGATATCCGAACAGGTAGGCCGTCATTCCGGACAGGTATCCCTGCCACAGACCGTGGTGCTGAAACGCGAGGTCGGTGACGCGTCCGTACTCGACGATGGCGTCGGTCTCGGGATGGTGATGATTCAAAATGACGACGCAGGTCCAAAAGATCCAACCGAGCGCGAGCAGGGCGACCGCCTTGGGCCCGCGGAAAATGCGCCACAGAATGCAGACGAAACCGATCGCGAGACAGAGGGGGGGCAGGAATTTCCAGGCCGCAAAGAAGCGTCCTTCCCACGTCGCACCGATGGTGGTCGGCACCGCGATGGGCAGAAAGCTGCACAACAGAAAGATCAGGAACCAATCCCAATCGACCATGCGCAAAGGTGGCTTACGGGTCGCCATTGGTGCTCGTCTTCACGATCGTGTCGTTTCCCTTGGCCCACAAATAGGGAAAATCGTCGAGGAGGTCGCTGTATCCAGCTGGATCGTTTTTGAAATAAGAATGCTGAATGAGCAGATTCGCCATTTCGCGCAGCTCAGGATTGTCGCGTGACTGATTAAAGTGAATCAGCGTGTTCGCCAGCACGTAGTGCTTGAGGTAGGTCATTCCGTGCGAAAGTTCACCGATCAGGCAGGGCAGAAACCGAACCTGGTCCCAAGTCGCTTGAGTCCAGCTGATGAGAAACCAGCTGTCTGTCTGACATTTCTCACTTTGCGCCGCCAGCCACACCGAGGTGAAATCGCTCCCACCCAGATGGGCCAGCACACGGTAGTGCAGCGCGTCGGGATGGTCGGGATATTCTTGGAGTAGATCGGAAAGCACGCGCTCTTTTTCCGCCGGTGGTGCGTCCTCGAGCACCAGCTCGCGAAAACGTTCGTCGAGTAGCCACCAGTGCGGAGCTGTGGAGGCGTCGGTATCGGGCGTCAGCTTCTTGTTGAGCATGACGCCGAACTCGCTGCGTGCCTCGTCGAGCGTCGGCATCCAATAGACCGATTTGGTGATGCGCTTTCCGGCGGTCGAAAATCGTTCGAACTTGGCTGGCAGCCAACCGGGCTCATCGAACTCGAACACGATCGGGCTGCGATGCCGATAGTTCACGTAGGTCGCGGCGATGTAGAGCGTTACGCTATTGAGTGGGTTCACCGCGTGCACGGAACGCGGCGTGAGGATCGTTCCGTTCTGTCCCACGAGGTAGGGATTGATGATTTCCGTTTGATCGGCGTGATAGAGTAGATCGCGCCACGTCGTGTAGCCATACGGCCAAATGTGTCCTTCGACGCGGGTGGAAAGCATTCCGTCGATGCGTCGGTTGTCGAACTCGTAGCGCGCATCTTCTCCGGTAAATCCAAACTTCTGGCCGGTCACTTTGAGCTTCGGATGCGAAAACGGCATGTTCAGCAGGCTCAAATTGGGATAGTCGACATAGCCCAAGGTCAGGCCGGCGTTCGCGTACTGCAAGTTGCTGGATTGTGGGGGAATTCCGAGCGAAACGTCGCCGCTCAGGTGCCAGGCGTCGAAGGCCTTCTGCAGCGGATGGGGATCGGTCCACTCGGCCTTGCGATGGATGAATCGCTTGAATTGCCGTCGGGCTTCGCTGAAAGTTGAGTTGGGCGCGAAGACAAATGCGAGGCTACCGATGACGAACAAAACGATCCCGTGCCACAACCCTCGCAGGTAGCGAAAAACGTATATATCGGGCGCCCGAGTCACAGCCGTCGCAGGTCTACGATACTTTACCTTGGCAAGCAACGGTTGGTTGGCTCTGAGCCACGGCTACGGCGCGAGTCCGCAAGTGATTCCGTTTGCGTCTCGTCCGCAGACATCGGCCACGCCGTCGCCATTGATGTCGCCGAGCAGAATCGTCGTGCCGTACTTGCAAGCATGCCAAGCTGGGTCGGCGTAGTCTCGCGACCAGGTGGTCGCTTCGAGGAAGCGCGAGCCGTTCGACAAGCCACAGACTAGACCGTGCTCGCCTCGTCCACAGATGTCCGCTTTGCCATCCCCATTAATGTCTGCCAATCGAATGCTTCCGTAAGAGGAAGCGCTCGACACCCATCCGTTCTTGTTCGAAAACGCCTGCGAGGCGGGCCAGCTCGACGTCCAGGAGACAGAGAGTTGCGCAAATTGATTATTTCGATTGTTGAGTGCGCATGAGACGCCGGATACGTTTCTCGCACAGAGATCGGCGTACCCGTCTCCGTCGAGATCTCCCAGTTGCAGGGTCGTTCCGTAGGAGTCAGAGAACCATCCTCCAGCGTCGGTCATGTCGGAAAGCCAGTTGGTGACATCGCCGAAAGATGAACCGGTCGAGAGCGCACAAACCACACCGCTCGCGCTTCTGGCGCAAATGTCCGATTTCCCGTCGTGATTAATGTCAGCCAATCGGATGCTGCCGTAATACGCAGCGGAGCTGTTCCACCCATTTGCATCCGAAAAGAAAGTCGACCAGTTCTTGTAGTTTGCGAACGTATTCGATTTCGTTGCGGTGGCGCATACGATGCCATCGGCGTGTCTCGCGCAAAAATCGGCGCGTCCATCGCCGTCGATGTCGCCAAATTGTAGCGTCGTGCTGTATTCAGGCGGAAGCCAACCCTTCGCATCGGTCAGCTCGGCATCGAACCAAGTCGTTGCTGCGTTGAAGTGTGTGCTCAAAGTCGTTCCGGGATTGACGACGCCGGTGCTCGTCGCACATACGATTCCGTTCGACGATCGACCGCAGAGATCCGCATTCCCGTCGCCATTGACGTCGGCCAAGCGAAGCGTTCCATAATAACCTTCATTACCTTCCCAATCTGCATCGGAGAAATCAGCTCCTGCAGAGCGAGATCGTGCCGCCGAAAATTCGATGAGCGGGCGAACGAAGACGTATCCAGACGCCTGCAGATAGGGAACGATGCCTTCGGTCTCCCAGTCCACAAACTGTGTACCGACGGCGTTGGCGGTGCGGTCGTGCATGAGGATGATCTCGTTTGAAGAACCATCGGCAGCGACCATCGATTGCAACCGTGGAACTGTGTAATTTGATGCCGTAGCCGTCGAAGCCCCGTAGGTCGCGGTGTCCAGGTAGTCGAGACTGGCGGCACTCCATGTGATGGGCCCTCTCAGTTTGTCGAGGCTCGGTTGCATTTGAAGAAGAGGCCATACGTTGTGCTGCGGCGATCCGCCTGCGCACGAACCATCGCCGGCATTCCACGCACCGCCGGGAGGACGGGTCATGAAGAGCTCATTGCCGACAAAAGGATCCAGAAACGATTGCGCGTACGAGAGTTCCCATGCGTCGTCTATGTTTGTGACGAGACCCGAGCTCGGATTCACGACATAGTCGCAAGCGAGAACACAGTGATCGACCGTGTGATTTGCTACCCGATGTCCATCGGCAACTAGCTGACGAGCCGAATCGGGATAGTTGAGTAGTCCGCCGCGCGGGTCGCTACCGGTACAGCCGACGGTGAGCGATCGTCCCCAGTCGATGGTGATGAAAAACGTGGCCCTGATGTTTTGGCTCTTGAGATAGTGCGAGACGGTTTCGGTATAAGCGTCCGGGCCGTCATCGTATGTCAGCGCGATGAGACCCTGAGGTGCCGTGCCGTCGGGAGATCTGATGGCGGTGATCTGACCAACCGCCTCCTGCGAAGATTCAGTGTCGTGGGGACCGCGGAAATCGACCGCCCTCGTGAGCCCGAAGTGCTCGTGGCTCCCTGCGTTCGAGTTGTCCATGCTCCACGCAGCCGAAGGATCTCCGACTGTTCCGTCGTGTTTCTTGCCGCTACATCCCCCGAGGCTGACCAGCGCAACGAGAAGATCGATCCCAACTGCCTTGCGCATATGCCTCGCTACCAGTAAGCGAGAAAGTATTGCACGAGCGGCGAGGAGCATCAAGCGCGTGGAACCTGCTTTTCCTTGGCAAGCAAGGTCTGGATTGCCTTATCTAATTCTCGCTACGACGATGTTCTTGACGCGCGACCGCTGTGGTATCTTGCGCGCCGTGCGGGTGCTCCTCGTCATTCCAGCTTTGAACGAAGAAGCGGTGATCGGCTCGGTCGTGGAAGAGCTCAAGCAGGCGATCGAGTCGGGCGCAATCACCGGCGAGATCTTGGTCATCGACGACGGTTCGAAAGATCGTACTGCAGAAATTGCGCACAAGGCGGGCGCACGCGTGGCGCGGATGTCGCGCAACCTCGGCATCGGCGGCGCGGTTCAATGTGGAATTCGAGTCGCGCTGCGCGAAGGTTTCGACGGTGCCATTCAGGTCGACGGCGACGGGCAGCACCCACCGAGCGAGATCGCCAAGCTGCTCGAAGTGGGTGCCCGCGAACCCGCCTCCGATCTGGTGATCGGAACGCGCTATCTTTCGAGCGATGGATTTCGGTCGACCTTTCTTCGCCGCCTCGGCGGATGGTGGCTGTCGCGACTTCTGCGCGTGGTCGCCGGTGCGTCGGTGTCCGATCCGACGTCGGGATTTCGGCTCTACGGCAAGCGCGCGCTCGAGCTGTTCGACCGCAACTATCCTTATGATTATCCCGAGCCGGAAGCGGTCGCCATTGCCATGGCCGCCGGACTTCGGGTGACCGAGACGCCCGTGGTGATGCGTGATCGACAGGCTGGGCGGTCGAGCATCATCGGCTACCGAACCATCTACTACATGCTGAAAGTGACATTGGCCGTGATGCTCGCGTACGTTCGCAATCGCAAGAGATGAGGAACCATGTTTGAACGATATTGGCTGTTCGCCGCCTTTTGCTTCATCGCCGTGGTGATCTTGGTGAGGTTGGTTTTGCGTGAGCGCGTCACGCTGCAGGCCAGCCTTTCGTTGCTGCTACTGCTCGGGCTGATGTCCTTCGTCGCGCTATTTCCCAATGTGGCGTCGCGTCTGGCGCAGACGATGGGCTTCACACTCGCCTCCAATTTCTTTTTCGCCGCCGGTATTGGCGCGCTCATGCTGTTGCATGTTCACTCGCTGGTCACGCTCTCGCGCGTCGAGCTGCGATCGATCACGCTCACGCAGGAGCTCGCGATCTTGCGCGAGAAGCTCGATCAGCTGAGCGAGAAGAGCTGATTTACGTTCCCGAATGGACGCGAAAAGAAAAGTTTTTGATGTCTTCACGGTGCTCAGCCTCGCGCTACTCACCACCATCGTCATCGTCGCGCTTCGGCAGGTGGGCCTCTATCACAGCCTGATCATGGGCGCCGACGAGACCGGCTATTTCACCGCCGGGTTCAATCTGTTCCGTCACGGAAAACTTCCCGGCGCTGACTACGCGCCGCTCTACGATTTCGTGTACGGCTTCATCAACGTGTTCACCCGCAATCGCAACATCTCTTATCAAGTTTATCGCACGCTGCTCGCCCTCGGATTGGTCTACGGATTTTATTTTGCCTGCCGACACCGACTGCCGCCCTGGCTTTCGCTGGTCGCCTCGGTCTATTGGGCGATGCAATCGCCGTACACCTTCATGTTCACCATCTACATCGCCGGTGCGTTCATCGGAGTGTTGGTGCTATGGGGCGCATCCAAGCCGAAGGAAAACTTACCGGTCGCGATGGCGATGCTGGCGCTCGGCGCATGGGTGAGACCCGAGCTTCTCGGCGCGATTCTGATCGCCGTGCTCGTGTTCTGGAAAGATCTGCGCGCAAATCCTCGACGCTTTTTGGCGTTCGGCATCATCTTCGTCGCCTATCTCGGTTACA
>PLXG01000454.1 GCA_003153195.1 Myxococcales bacterium | reverse complement strand
TCGAACAACCGGCGCCACCTCACCGGTCCTGAAAATCGGAACGCCCGAAGGGCGACCTCAGCCGTCATCGAGATCGCGCGTCGCTTCTGAATCCTGCGACTCGCCCAGCCTCTTACCGAGCGACAGGGCCGGTCGTGACGCAGGTTCATCGATAGCTGCGCTAGGTTGCCGGCGCAGCGATGTCGCTTCGAGCGATCTTCTTCTTGGTTACCCGGTAGCCATATGCTTCGAGCCGCTTCCGCGCATTCCTCAGGCCGACCTTGCTGAAGAATGGAATATCAAGCGGATTTGGCGACTTGCTGATGATAGCGAATACAACTTCGTAGTCGCCGGCGTTGGGTCGCTGTTGGACGTCTGGCAGCTTGTATGCGTCGGGAAGTTTGGCGTTCAGCTTCTCGCGGAACACCGCGTCCTGCACGAACAGTTCTCCTGACACGACCCCCTGGGCGAACAAGTGGCTCAGTTGGGTGGAGCCGCTGTACCGCTTCACATGGACGAGCCGCTTGTCACTCGTGAGCAGGTCACAAAATTCAATCGAGCTGTGACCGCCGCCGTGCATGATCATATCGCGGTCCATGCAGAAAGAGTCGGCAATGACGGTGGGAAGCGCCGTGTTGTAAGCGCCCTCGTCCACGTGGGCGTAGTCGGGGAGCACGACATCGGACTCGGGCATGTCGTTGAAACTCTTGATCACTTCATCGGTAAATGACTTGGCTATTTCGTACCATTTCCCGTTGTGCAGAACGAAAACCCTCTCCTCGAATTCCAACTCGGCATAGAGGCAACGGTAGGCGCTCCAGTGTGCCGAGTCGCTGTCAGTTCTTGCGGAAATGACGAAGATCGTCGTGCCCTTGAGGCGATCGAGGTCCAGCTCTTCTCCACCGAGCGAGTCGAGAAAATCCGAGACGTCCAGGTCCGGTTGAAGTGCGGCGCGCTTGCGTTTGGCGTACCGAAAGCCTTTCACGTCCACCCAGTCGAGGATGTCGGGCGCGGCCATCCAGATTTTGTCGAGCTCCCGATTGCGGAGGCGTTCAACCAGAGCCGCATCCAAGTCGTGGACGGTCTTGGCGTCTCGGACATCCTTGATCTGATCGATCCAGTCAAACTCGACCTTGTAGTCGTCCGCTTTGTAGCGCTCCAGGCAAACCTCGGCGAAGTCGTGGATCTCTGCCATATCGACCTTGACCGAAACCGAGAGGGTGTCCCTGCCTGTGATGGTCTTTCCTAGGCGACGGTCCTTGGACGCGCCGGTGACTGAACCCAGAAGATCTTGCTCAATATCGATTCCAAAGTTTGCCGCTGCGCCGGCGCGGCTGATCTGCTCGCGACTCTGCTTCGGCCCGGAACCGAGCGTCGTCTTATCGATGCTGCGGAGGCTGTCGCGATCAACCGTATTGAGGACGACTTTCAAGCCAAAGCGTTCTTCAATCACCCCCTCATTCAGGAGGTGTCGACCCTGGCCGAAGGTAACAGCGAGGATATGGGTATCTTCGTCATGCTCGACTTGAAGGAGGAGGAGCCCTTTCGCGCTCGACGTGATGATCCGAAACGTGCCGTCAAGCGCGTGCCCAAAGAAGTCTACCATCCATTCCGGCGGCCGAGGATGAGACTCGTCGGCGTAAAAGGTGCCGACGTGGTCAATGGGAAAGTCCGTGGTCCCGACCTTAACGATCTTGTCGAAGTCGGTGTACTCGGACTTGATGAGATAGATGTTGAGCTTGTTGGTCTTGTCCGCCATTTCGCCATTCCTCAGCGAAAAGCAGACTGCCACAACCCGGAGTCGTTAGACAGCCCCGCCACCTACCCGCCGAACGCGGGATTCGTTCCCACACGTCTGCTCTCGAGAGCAACAATACTCATCGGTCATTCGCACGCGCCCTTCAGCGATTTTGCGCTGGCCACGAGGGGGAGGGCGTCAACGTCGGCCCGACCGGAAGTCGTCGCTATTTGCGGCCAAACAGCCCTGGCCCCAACAGCGCCGCCCTCGCTTCGGCGACGACGCCGTCCAGCTCCTCGTCACGATCGTCGCATGCGCCCTGCCACTGCGTCGTCCCCGTGTTGAACACGATCAAAATCACCCCGCCCTCAAATCGAAACTGCCACCCATGTTGAAGCTCGCGCTTCCCAAACTCGTATCCCTGCTTCCTGAGCCTGCGATTGATGCGCTGAGCGAGCGTTTTCACCGTCATGTGTCATGCTCCCAGTCTGTTGACTGAGCGACGTTACACATCGCAGTTCTAGCGCTGCGCAGGTGCGGAAGAGGCGGCCTTCAGTGTCTTTCTCTTCATCTACACTGAAGCGCGGCGCCCAAATGGGAGCGTATTCGCCTAAAGGCTCTGAGGCTCATCGTTGATGGCCGTCGTCAGCCTGGTCGTGCTCTATGGCTTGGCGGCGCTGGCAGCTTCCGGCACCACTGGGGCGCCGGTGATCTCCATCTCGTGCGGTTCGTGCAGGTCGCCATCGACGGCCGGGCGACACGCCTGAGCGCCGGACCGAGCCCACGAGCTGGCATCTAATTGCACCACAAAGACGCCCGCACTCTGGTGGACGCCAGCGCCCGGCTTCCAGTGTGTCACCGCCGACCAGCTCCGAGTCTTCTGCCGAGCAAACTCCGGGGCTGATGGCGCTTCCCCTTCGAACGGTCTGATGGCGAGATGGGGGCGACTCAGCGAGGTGATGGAATGGGCCGCGATCAAACCAAGAGCGATCCGACGACGCGAACCAGCGGTTGGCGACGCTTGCGGATTCCCAACGTGGTGTGGT
>PLXG01000370.1 GCA_003153195.1 Myxococcales bacterium | reverse complement strand
ACACGAAGCTCGGCCGGTCGAGATCATTCGTACGGTGGCGACCAGCGAGACCGGCATTGCTGAGCTGGCGGCGGCGATCGAGCGAAACCGTCAGCTGCAGACCGACGACGCGAAGGCCGCGGGCGGAGGCGCCTCGCACAACTTTTCTATCGATCGCAAGGAGCGTCGCGCTCGATCGCAGCTGCGCGAGCTGGTCTTCGATCGTCTACGGCGGCAAGTCGACGGCGCACTGGCCGAGCGGAGCGACCTGGTGGAACAAATTGCNNCGACCTGATCTCCGATTTGGCGTCTCCGCGCAAAGGGCGGGAGCACGCATGAGGAAATCGTTGCTCTTCGCGCTGTCGTGTTTGGCCGTGGGATGCTCATCGGTCGAGACCAACGGGCTGTTGGTCGACTACGCGTTTGATCCGCTCGAGTTCAATGGAGCTTTTGCCGACGACCATATGCTGATGGGCGCCGCGGTGCCGACGGTGCAATGCTCAACCAGCTCCGACTGTACGGTGCCCGGCGCATCGCCGACCCAACTTTCGTGCGATGCGGCCGCCTGCACCGGTACGGCGGAAGTTCGGCTGCCGCTGGCGGTGGATCTGTCGTCGGCGACGCTGCCGACCCAAGTGGTCCAGCTGGGCGTCAGCGCGGTGACCGTCAAAAAGATCGCCTACTGGATCAAGTCGGATACGGTGAACGTCGCGCTGCCGAAGATTGACATCTACGTGGCTTCGTCGGCCGCCAAGGACGAGCACGACTCGACCGCGGTCTTGGTCGGATCGGTAACGCCGCTTTCGGCGCGAGCGACGGCCTGCAGTGGATCCTCCGATCACGCCGGAGACACCAGCGCGGGATCGTCGCCGGTGTGCGACGTCACGCTCACCAGTGCTGGCTCGAGCGCGCTGGCTCAGTTTTGCAAAGACTATCAACAGTCCTTTCAGTTCATCGTACACACCGAGCTTTCGGCGAAAGCGGGCGATGCGATCCCTTCGGGAGGGATCGATTTCCTTTTGCGCCCGACGGTGATCTTTACCGTTCTTCGGTAACATGACTTCTTCCGGCCAAGCGACTCCTTCGATGGCTGAAGCCACGCTCGACGTCGCCATCGCCGGCGCTGGTCCGGCTGGAATCTCCTGCGCGGTGGCGCTGATTCGGCGCGATCCGTCGCTCAAGGGGCGCATCAGCGTGTTCGATCGCGCGCGCTTTCCCCGATCCAAACCGTGCGGTGGCGGGCTCACCGGCCGCGCCGATCAGGCGATGCGCGCGCTCGGCCTCGAGTTGACGGTGCCGTCGATGGCATGCGATCGCGGGCTCATTCGATTTGCCGATCTCGATCGCTCGGTTTCATTGGGTCGTCCGGTGCGTATCGTTCGTCGAGAGGAATTCGACGCCAGCTTGGTTGCGCAGGCTCGCGATCTAGGCGTGGTGGTGCAGGAAGAGACGCCGCTGGAAGATTTTTCCGTCGACGCAGATGGCGTCTCGTTTTCGGCGGGTGGGGCGAGACGACGAGCGAAGATATTGGTGGGCGCCGACGGCGTCTCCTCACGAGTGCGCAAGCGAATCCTCGATCGCGCCGGCACGCCCGACGGTCGTCCCATTCGGTTGTTTCGCAGCGAGCTTTCGGTGTCGCGCGCGGTGTGGCAGCGCTACGCCGACACCATGGTCTATGACTTTTCACTCTTTCCCAACGGTATGCGTGGATATTTCTGGATCTTTCCGGTGCCAGGAGATCGTCTCAACGTCGGCGTGATGCACGATCCGAGCACGCCGCTTTCGGGAGGCGACCTCGAACGTCTGCTGCAAAGACAGCTTCAGAAATACGGACTGCCCATGGCGGAAGCAGTACGTGGCTGGCCGGCTTGGGGATACGATTCTTCGCGCGCGGTTTCCAGCCAACGTCTTTTGCTGGTGGGCGACGCTGCGGGAATCGACGCGCTCACCGGTGAAGGGATTGCGGTCGGAATGGAAGAGGGGCCACTCGCCGCCGATCAAATTCTGGTCGCGCTGCGCTCGGGCGAGTTTGGATTTGGTGGATATCGTGAGGCACTTCGACACGCCACTGTGGGACGAGAGCTAGCGCTCGATCGGCAGCTCGCGCGGCTGCTCTATCACCAAGAGCGGTGGAAGAAGCTGCTTCCTCTCATCTTGTTCGACCAGCGCATGGTCGAGATGTATGCGGCGCGCGTGTCTGGGTCCCTCATCCTGACCGATCAAAAGCCGGCGCTTCTAGCGGCTCTGATTCGACACGCGCTGCACTATCGCTCACGCAAGGTGGCCTTCGGTCGCGCTCTCGCGGTCCGGAGCCCGCTCTACCAACTGCGGAACGGCGTTCCGATCAGAGTGGGACCCCAAGTCGGGTCAGACCACGAGTAGGGACCGTAGGTGTTCGGATATCCCCAGGCGGTCGATGCATAGAGGCCGTCGATGTTCAGACGCTCGAACGGCGTTCGCTCGGTCACGGCCTGGCCAAGCGTGTGAATGCGCCAGATTACGTCGAAGGCGGGAATTTGGGATTCCTTGGAATGGTCAGCGGTCAGCGGAAAATAGAGATCGATGGTTCGCTTCCCCATCGAGGGGACGGTCGCCACCGGCAGGTCAGCGCCGTCGGACTGCGCGAACATGGCGCGAATAGCTTCTCCACTATCAAGAACAATTCTTTGCTCGCGCGAATCAACGCTGAAGGAGCCTGTCCCGTTGTTGGCGACGATCATACGCACGTGGAGTGCGTGGCTGACGGGCGCGCCGACTTGTGGTGTGACCTTGGAAACGCCAAAGGAAGCGATACGGACGTCACCTTGCGGATCGGTCGCCGATGGAATCGGGTAGGCCGCTGCCGGCTGGCCTTGCACCTGCGCGGTTGCATTGGTATCGGGCCGGTAGATATAGCTCGACTCGCAGCCGGCGCAGAGCATCGCCAAGCCGCCGGTAATCAAAAATAGTTTCGTCATCGCACCACCTCCGAAACGAAGTGATGCAGTTCGCGTACCGACGCGAATACATGGCTTACTCGTCGAGACTGAAAACGTTAGCCCGGCATCAATTTGAAGTCCGCCCCTCGCAGCGAGAGGATCGGCGCTCGCAGGCTAGCCCGATGCGGAGATGGGCGCTGGGGCTTTGGTGAGCGACTCGTTCACGCGCTCTTTGAGCTCTTTGCCCACCTTGAAGAATGGAAGTCGCTTGGGCGCCACGCCCACCGGATCGCCGGTGCGCGGGTTGCGACCTTCATAGGACTTGTAGTGGCGAATCTCGAATGAGCCGAACCCGCGGATTTCGATCCGCTCGCCCTTTTTCAGCGACTCCTCCATAGAGTCGAAGACGCAGTTGACGATCAATTCTGCTTTGCCTTTCGGCAAACGCAGCTTGTCGGCGATCACTTCGATCAGATCGCTCTTCGTCAGGCTGCCTTCTTCCTTCCTCGTCCCCTGCATTCGGCTTCCTCCCGAACCACCAAAATAAACTGTCTGCCATCCCTAGATCAAGAGGAAAATCGGGCGGTTCGCGATTCTGAGCCGGCTTGGGGCACGCGCCGGTGGAGGCCAGTGAAGGTCGATGTAGTTAGATTCGGCTTTGGCGGTGCTCGCCAAACACCGAGCGCAGCGCATCCGAAATTTCACCGAGCGTGGCGAGTGATTTCACGCATTCGACAATGTGCGGCAGCAGGTTTTCGGTCTCGCGCGCAGCGTGCTGCAGCCGTTCGAGCGTCGCACTCGATTTTTTGCCGTCGCGCTTCTGTCTGAGCGCGGCTACTCGTTCGGTTTGGGCGCGCTCGAGATTTGGATCGATCCTGAGCAAGCCTTCCGGCGGCGCGTCGTTGCTGGTGAACTCGTTCACGCCGACGATGATCTTGCTTTTTTTTTCGACGGCGCGCTGGTGCTCGTAGGCGCGCTGCTCGATCGCGTGCTGCGGCATGCCCTCTTCGATGGCCGCCACCATTCCGCCTTTTTCGTCGATGCGGGCGATGAGCTCGGTCGCGCGTCGCTCGATTTCGTCGGTGAGGTTTTCGATCGCGTAGGATCCGCCCAGCGGATCGACAATGTCGGCGACGCCCGATTCATAAGCGAGCACCTGCTGCGTGCGAAGCGCCAGTGTGGCCGACTGCTCGGTGGGAAGCGCGAGCGCTTCATCAAACGAGTTGGTGTGCAGCGACTGCGCGCCACCCAGCACCGCCGCCAGCGCCTGCACCGTGGTGCGGACAACGTTGTTGAGCGGCTGTTGCGCTTGCAGCGAGGAGCCGGCCGTCTGCGCGTGAAAGCGGAGCTGCATCGAGCGCGGGTCTTTGGCGTGAAAGCGATCGCGCATGA
>PLXG01000177.1 GCA_003153195.1 Myxococcales bacterium | reverse complement strand
GGTCGGCGACCACAATCCCCGCCGGAACATTCACCTCGCCCAGCGCACCGGCCAAAAGAGCCGCAGCGGAATCGCCTTGAGTGGGAAAACGAATGATTCGAAACCCGTCGGCCGGCAACTTGTCGCGAAGAAGACCCAGCACTCGGTCGTCCTCGGGCGATTCGAAGAGACAGTCGCAGCGACCGGCGCTCGGCATATCTGCGACCGCCGCCTGGGCTATTACGGTGTCGAGTTGATCGAGCAGCTCGACATCGGTGTCGATGCGAATAAAGGTCGCCGTACCACCGCTGTTTCGGATTCGATCGAGCTCGCTCGTCAGCCGCTGCTCGAGGGCGTGAGTACCGCCGATGGTGTTTCCCGTTTCAGCGACGACCATGCTGGTGCTGCCGATGCTGATGACGTCGCCCGAAACGACGCGCGCAGTTTCGTCGGTGAGCAGTTTTCCATTCAGTTTCGTGCCATTGCGACTTCCCAAATCGATGAGGAAGATCTCGTCGCCGCGACGCTCGACTCGCGCGTGCTCACGAGAGGCTTTGGCGTCGTCGATTTGAACGATCGCATCCACGCCTCTTCCAAGGGTCACGACGTCGCCTCTTTTCAGATCGACAACCTCGGTGCGATCAGCTCTGCGTACCACCAAATAACACAGGTGAGGCGACGACGACGGTGCGCCCATCACCTGACTTGCTTCGATCGTCGTGTCGTTGTTCACGGGCTGAAACTCGCGCTCTCTTTGGTTGAATGTAACATCGACAGAGATTCCGTTAAACGAAGGAGCGTCAGATGAGACGTCGTCTGCTTCCGATAATCGCGCTGGCCATGAGCTGTGGACATGTGTCGTCTCCATCGAGTACGGCGGCGCTCAATACCGATCTGACGCTGGAGACCGCGGTAATGCCTTCAAGCTTAGCCGGTCTGGTGATCTCGTCCGGCCATCTCTCGTTGGAAGACCTAGCGATCTTGGGAGATTCGCCGGAAAACGACCGTTCTTCTCTAAACTCGCTGCCTCTCGATCTCACAGCGGGAATGCAGTCCCATCCGTTTTTAGGACTGTCTCCTGGCCTATACAGTCGATTGAGATTCGATCTTGATGACTTCGCTCTCGAGGGCAGTTGGAACGGCATTCCACTCACGATCCATTATGATATCGAAGATTTTCCAGTCGATCTCCTCACCTCGGCCGAGGACGTTGAACCGGGCCGATCGGTCAGCTTTCACCTCTCAATGGACATGGACCTTTGGTTTACAACCGATCTACTCAATCGAGCCCAGGTGGACGGTGGCGAAGTACGAATCGACTTTCTGCACAATCAAAACATCGCGGTCGATCTGATTGCGAACATGGCCGCATCCGTGAGCCTCACTGCTTCATCGACGATGTGAGTATGAACACGACTCAACTCGCAGCGGTGATTTCGATCCTGCTACTTCCCTCAATCGCACACGCACAGGACCGTTTCGAGATCCAGGTATACGACTCGAACATCGCGCCCAAAGGGGAGTCGGGACTAGAGGTTCACGTGAACACAGTGGTGGATGGTACGCATCAGGCCAACGCCGACGGCGAAAGTGCCACTCACCACCTCACTCATATTACGTTCGAACCCCATCTCGGACTGACACGCTGGGCCGAGCTCGGCATGTACTTTCAAACGGCAGTGTTCGCCGACGGCCGACCGGAATGGGCCGGATTCAAAGTGCGCTTGAAAAGTGTCTTTCCGCATCGGTTCGCACGCGGAGTGATCGGACTTGGGCTGAACATCGAGCTTTCGGTCGTTCCGCAAACGTTCGAGGCAAACGTATGGGGCTCGGAGCTAAGACCGATCTTCGACGTGCGCTTCAGACGTCTATACTTTTCCGTGAACCCCATCATTGATATCGATTTGGCCGGCAGTGTTGCGGGCCGTCCGCAGCTTCAGCCCGCGGCCAAGCTCGCGGTTCGAGTGGTCTCGACCCTATCCGTCGGTGCCGAATACTACGCGGCGCTTGGTCCAGTGACGGGATTCACTGCCTCTTCGAATCAACTCCATCGAATTATGGGCGTGATCGACTACGCGCGGGAGCTGACCAAAGCGGTCGACCTAGATCTGAACATCGGCGCTGGATACGACCTGACCGGCAACGGTGACCGATGGGTGGTCAAGGCTATCGTCGGAGTCGGGCATTGAGGCTTGATCGGTTTTCTCATAACGGCCCGGCGAGCCTGAGCAGCGATTCCGCCGAAGGGCTAGAGCTGTTTCTCAACCTGCCGCCGGCAGCCTATACGTTCTCCGCGTCCGCGCCCGGAAAGACATGTATGCCTATCTTCGGCTGGCCGGTGGGAACGAGCGACGCCACCTCTCCCATTCTCACAGCCTCTCAAGCGATCTCGATCGTCTTCAGTTGCAAGTGACGGCTCGACTGCGCCGATGCGTGCTGACGAAGGAGGATTGCGTTCATTGCGCATTTACCCAACATGATGTATATATACATCATGGAACGAACTCAGATTTATCTGAGCAAAGATGAAAATGCCGCGCTCGAGCGGGAGTCGCGCGCGACCGGGCGGAGTAAGTCACAGCTCATTCGGGAAGCAATCGATCGCATCTACCTGAATGCGAAACGCGCGGACCTGCTTTCTGCACTGAAGCGGTCGTGGGGTAGTTGGCGGGGCCGGCGGGAGAGCGGCGCGGCCTGGGTCGAACGGCTGCGGTCGGGACGCCTCGCGCGCGTGCACGGCGTTGGTCATGATCGTCATCGCTGATACCTGCGTGCTCATCGATCTCTTGCGAGGAGAACCGCGCGCGGCCAAACTGCGCGACGCGCTTGTAAGCGGGGATGATGACGT
>PLXG01000108.1 GCA_003153195.1 Myxococcales bacterium | reverse complement strand
TGTACGCTCACGTTTTCCGGAAACGCGCCGAGCTTGGTCCTGACCAGACCAGTTTCCACGCCGTGCGAGCCGTTCAAGAAAAGGCCCTTCAGTTGGCTAGGCTTGATTGGATTCAGATTGGCCTTTTTGGCCGCCGCGCTGTTGTTGATGTACTTGGCAGCCGCGATCTGAAGCTTGGTCACACCGGCAGCGTGAGCAAACTGAGAAACCATCATAAGACCCATCACTCCGAGAATTTTTTTCATAGTGTTCCTCCTGCGCGGACAGGCTGCAATCGAAAGGCCAGGGGGCGTTGCGCTGAAAGTAACAAAATTATAAAGTAAAATCAATTAGATGGAAGCCTGAAGCTTGAGCGCACGAACCGCATGAACTGGCCAGTCGAGTTGGGATTGGAGGGGACAGTTGTACCCCACCCTGTGGTCAGACGGGAACTGCGATGGCGGGGAGCGGTCTCGATTATTGGGCAGAGCCAGAACCGGTGACGGGTCTAGCCGTCTTTCAAAGCTAAAATGGGGACGTTGTGGCCCATTTAGCTCGCACTGTTCGGCGTGAGCGCGGGGAGTGGCCGCGGGCGATATCGCCACGCGAAGGCGAGCCCGACGGCGAATCCACCGATGTGCGCCCAAAATGCGACGTGCACATTGCTCGAAAAAATTCCGAAGAGCTGAATCGCCAACCACATTCCGAGATAGACCCAAGCGCGCCAGCGCACACGCCAAAATAAAATGAGCGAGATGAGCCGTGTGCGCGGATAGAGCACTGCGTAGGCGGCCATGACGCCGGCGATCGCCCCCGACGCGCCCACCATCGGCTCGGTCGGATTCTGCGAGAGGGCCGCGTGCGTGAGCCCCGCCACGAGGCCCGACAAAAGATAGAGCGCCAGGAAGCGCCCGCGCCCCAATCGGTCTTCGACGTTGTCGCCGAAGACCCACAGAAAATACATGTTGGAGACGAGGTGCAGCCAACCGCCGTGGAGAAACATGTGGGTGAAGGCGGTGAGCGGATGCGTCGCCAGCTGGGCGGGAACCAGCGCGAACTGCATCAAGCCATTTTCGCTCGATATCTGTCCGAGAAAGACGAGAAAGCAGATCGCCACCAAGAGTGGTGTGAGCACCACGCGTTTGCGCAGCGGATTCCACTGCTCGACGGGAAGCCCGGTCATGAACATGAACAGCCAGGTGCCCACGCCCATGCGCGCGCGATCGGGATTTTGTCCGACGAACGCTTCGGCGCGCTCCTCGTGAATTTGCGGCACCAAGCGATTGCGCTCCGATCCCGGCAGCCAAATTCCTTCACAGAGCGGACACTGATTCACGGTCACCGCGTCGGAAGCGGCGTGCGTCGCTAGGTGTCGGGCGAGCGTGAGCGCGTCGCATCCGCGCGGACAGCTAAAGGAGGCCTCGCGCCCGGTCAAAAGCGGCGACTCGCGCGAGAATGCCGACAGATTGCGCACGCCCAACACCGCTTCCAGCTCGCTCTTGTCGAACCAGACGCCGTCGCACGACTCGCACAGATCGAGCTCGACGCGATCGGCCGGTGTTTCCTCGAGAATGGTGCGCATCGGCTTTTTACAAAGCGGACAATTCATGTCTCGATCATAGTTGAAAGAGCGACCCCAATCGAGTTGCGCGATCCGACTTGGCAGGGTAAAAGACCCCATCGTGCTCGACCTAAAACCGATTCGAGATCGCATCAGCACCCTCGGAGGCAAATTGGATGCGCTCCGGGGGCATCTTTGACGTAGAAGGCTGCCTCAAAAGAGCCGACGAGATCGACGTTCTCGCGCAGGCCCCCGACTTCTGGAACGATCAGCCCAAGGCGCAGGCGCTGCTCAAAGAGCAGGCGCAAAAGCGCAGCCAAGCCGAAAGTTGGAGCAAGCAAAACGGCGCGCTGGAAGACGCCAAGGTGCTGCTCGAGCTGGCCGCTGAAGCCAGCGATGAGGCAACCGCCAAAGAGGCCGACGAGGCCAGCCTGGCGGTGGAGCGGGTTGTCGGACAAATGGAGTTCGCGCGCATGCTGGCGGGGCCGAACGACAGCGCCTCCGCACTCCTTTCGATCAATGCTGGCGCCGGCGGGGTCGACGCGCAGGATTGGGCAGAGATGCTCTTGCGCATGTATCTACGTTGGTGCGAGCGCAAAGGGTACAAGACCGAAATGCTCGACTATCAGGCGGGCGATGAGGCGGGCATCAAGAGCGCTTCGCTTCAGATCGAGGGCGAATGGGCGTTCGGTTATTTGCGCTCGGAAAACGGGGTCCATCGACTGGTGCGCATTTCGCCGTTCGACTCGAATGCGCGCCGGCAGACCGGTTTCGCATCGGTTTTCGTCTATCCCGATCTGGATGAGACCATTCAGATCGAAATTCGCGACGAAGATTTGGAGATCCAGACCTTTCGCTCGGGTGGCGCCGGCGGTCAGCACGTGAACAAGACCGACTCGGCGGTGCGCATCATCCATCATCCGACCGGGATCGTGGTCGGCTGTCAGTCAGAGCGTTCGCAGCACAAGAATAAGTCGAGCGCGATGAAGATGCTGCGCGCGAAGCTGTACGAAAAAGAGGAGCGCGAGAAGGCCGCTAAGATGGGCGATGTGCACGCGCAGAAAAAGGCGATCGAGTGGGGCTCGCAAATTCGCTCCTACGTGCTCGCGCCCTATCGCTTGGTGACCGATCACCGCACCGAGCTCAAGGTCAGCAACGTTGACGCGGTTCTCGACGGTGACATCG
>PLXG01000187.1 GCA_003153195.1 Myxococcales bacterium | reverse complement strand
GCAGAAAGCAGGTCATTTCCGCGGCTTATGTCGAACACTGGGGCCAAGAACTCTTTGGTTTCCGTCGTCTGCATGGACCTTTCCATGGTCTGCCTCGTATATCGATGGTTGTCTATACATCAATGACCATCGCTTTGCGCTCTGTCAACATGACGCGTACAAATCCCTGGGTCTGACGTTTGGTTAGGCGTGCGTACGGTTCTGGGGAGAGCGAGGGCTTGCTTTTACTTGCAGGCTCCACCGAGCCGTCGTTTCAGCTCAGCGAAGTAGGACTCTAGAATCTCCGGACAGAATTTATAGAACGCAAACTGTCCCTGCCGACGGATGGTCACTAGGCCGGCCACGGCTAGCTCTTTTAGATGATGCGAAATGGTTGCCTGGGTTACCGGCAATCGGGCACAGAGGTGCATGCAACACATCTCTTGTTCAGGCGCGAGGCTCTCCAAAATCTCGCAGCGACGGGGATCGCTGAGAGCCTTGGCGATGCGAAAGAATGCATCGGGTGTGAGCCGTTTGGTCATTTTTGCAGGAACCTCTGCAAGTATCGGTCGCTTTGGGCGCTGGCACAAGAGGCGGCGGCCGAAACCCGACGCTCAGTGGGGAAAGTAGCTGCCCCCGATCGGCAGTAAAATCAATCGATTACGATCAGGACCCAGCGCCTCACGAAGAAGTCGCGGCGGCTCGTCCATCGGTTCGTCGGCCAGCCGAAACGTTCCCCAGTGCATGGGAATGAAGGTCTTGGCGTGCACCAGCCGAAACGCTTCCGCGGCCTCTTCGGGCGACATGTGCATCGGATGCATATACCAGCGCGGCGCGTAGGCTCCGATGGGCAGGAAGGCGAAGTCGATGTCGGGAAATCGCCGGCCGATCTCGCCGAAGGCGGCAGGATATCCGGTGTCGCCGGCAAAGTAGAGACGCGTTTTCTTCGCCGGTGGATTGGCGTCGCCGCTCGCATTCGATCCGCTGTCGATGATGTAGCCGCCCCACAGGGAGAGGTTGCGATCGTGGATCAGCCGCGCTGACCAATGTTGCGCCGGCACCATGGTGATCTTGGCGATCGCGTTGCGACCGGCGATCTCCATCTCCTGCCACCAGTCGAGCTCAATCACTTTGGTCAGTTGTCGTCTCTGAAACCATCGCTTCATTCCGAGCGGCACCACATAGGTGGGCGCGTTGCCCAGCGCGCGAATCGAATCTTCGTCGAGGTGATCGCGATGATTGTGCGAGATGAGCACTAGATCGATCGGCGGCAGATCGCGCAGCGCCAAGCCCGGCGGGGCCGAGCGCGTGAACACTCCTCCCAGGTCGTTTCCGAAAACCGGATCGGTGAGGATGTTCATGCCGCCTATCTGAATGAGAAAGCTCGAGTGACCGATCCAGGTGATCGAGGTGTCGGTCTGATTGGCGCGTACGCGTGCGCCGTCGTTGGGCCGAACCGGCGGCGAAAATGGCGTCGCCGGCGGACGCGATTTCTGCCAACGAAAAAAGTCGGCGATGCCGCCGCGATTGGGCCAACCCGGCGGATTATGAAATCGTCCGTCGTAAAATTCGGGCGAGTCGGTGTACAGCGACGGCTTTTCGTGCGAAGTCTCCGACGAGCGCGGGCCCGATGCGCATCCGCAGGCGAGCGCGATCGCACAAAGTCCTGGCAGCGATTTCAGGCGAGCGCCTTTTCGAGCACGACCTGGGCGATGGGATGGTAGCCGCCGCGAAGTCGCGCAAACAGCGCGCGCGCGCGTTCGGGAGAGCGCACGTGCAGCGCTTGATAAAGTGGCTTCAAATATTTCATGCGTCCCACCTGCGCCAATACCTCTTCGGTGCGCGCGACGGCGGGTGCGTGACCGGCCCGCAGCGCCAGCTCTAGCCACGACACCAGAATTTCGTAATTGCCGCTTTGCGTGAGCGCATATTTTTCGTCGAGTGCGCGGCACAGCTCGGGCGTGGCGCGATCTACCGACTGCTCGAGATAGAGCTGCCATTCGGCCGGCGTCCAGCCGCTCGCCGTCGCTCCCGGCAATTTACCGACGGTGCTCTCGACTGCATCGATGCGCGACGACTCCGCGCGCGGTGCATTATCGGGAATTCCAGGCTGATCGAGGAAGCGGGCGCTGTGAATTTGCATGAGCACGCCCGGCAGCTCGCGCTCCATGAATGCGCAGAACTCTTCGGTGGTGATGGTGCCGAAGCGGAATCGATCGACGTAGGCGTGAATGAGCGCATCGAATCGCGTGCGGCCCACCGCCTCCTCGATGGTGCGCAAAAATAGATATCCCTTTTCGTACGGGACTTCGGAGAACGCTTCATCCGGATCGACGCCGGTCAGGTGCGTTCGCAGGCAGGTCAGTTCCGGGTGATCTTTGAATTGGCCGGTCACCGCGCGCTCCAAGGTGCGGCGGCCGAGCGCGGCATCGATAGCGCTGGCCTCTTTGCCTCCGTGCGGCGGCGAGAGCGCTTCCAGAATTCTTCGTTCGGCGAACACGGTCCAACCTTCGTTCAACCAAAAATGTTCGGCGTCGGCGTTGGTGATCAGGTTGCCGGTCCACGAATGCGCCAGCTCGTGCGCGATCACGTTGGTGAGTGAACGATCGCCGGCCAGCAGCGTCGGGGTGACGAAGGTGAGTCGCGGATTTTCCATGCCACCGTACGGAAACGATCGCGGCATCACCAGCACGTCGAAGCGCTCCCACGGATATTCGCCGAACAGTTTTTCGCCGATGGTGAGCATGGTGTCGACGTCGGCAAACTCCCACGCCGCTTTGTCGGCCACCTTGGGCTCGGCCCATACCCGCGACCGCGGTCCGAGCTCGCGCGAAACTAGATCTCCCACCGCAAACGCCAACAGATAGGGCGGAATTGGCTGATTCATCTCGAAGCGCGAAATCTTTTCACTGCCGCGCATCTCTTCGCCGAGCTGCGCCGCAGCCATGAGCACCTTCAAATGCGCGGGCACAGTGATCGTCGCGTCGTAGCGAAGGCGCGCGCGCGGCGTGTCTTGCAGCGGCACCACCGATCGCGCATGAATCGCTTGGCACTGGCTGAACAAAAACGGATGTTCGCCTCCGAAGGTCTGCTCGGCGGTGAGCCACTGCAGCGCGGTTGACTCCGGCGAGGTGCGATATTCGATGGTGATCGAGTTCGCCGAAGCGGGCGCCTGCACCCGCAGCCGTGTGCCGAGGATCGGATCTTTCTCCGATAGCTGGTGCGCAATCGCAGCATCGCCGGCGGTCACCTTGAGGATGGTCAGGTCACGCGTGTCGAGATCGATCGTGCCACCGTGCGCGCCGGGCGCGAAGTGTAACGTGGCGGTTCCGTCGAGGATGCGCCTGTCGAAGTCGATGCGCGCGATGAGGGACAGCCGTTCGACGCGCGGCTGTTCACTGTCGTAGTAAGAATGGGGATCGAGTCGGGCCATTTTTCCGCGTATAGTATACCAATGATCTTGGTGATGAAGGCGGATCTACCGAGTGGATCGCCCGAGCTCAAACGAGTGCTCGCCCTGGCCGAAAGTTTCCCCGGTATCACCGCCAAGACCCACACCATTCAGGGCGCATTTCGTGTGCTCACCGAGGTGCATCTCCACGGTCCGACCGCCGCTGTCCCGACCGAGCCGTTCGAGCAGTTCGAATCGGTCGAACGAGTGGTCCGCATCACCGAGCGCTTTCGTGCCATCGGACACCATGGCGGCAAAGTCGACGCGTCCGGCTTTACCTACAACGGGGTCACGCTGTCGCAGCAGACCTTTCACGTTTTCGCCGGACTGTGTGCCGTCGACAATCGAGAGAACGTGGCGCAAACCTTCGCCGCGCTAAAAAAGCAGGGCATCGTCACCACCCGCGCCGGCGCGTATAAGCCGCGTACCAGTCCTTACGATTTTCAGGGGCACGGCAAGGAGTGCCTGCCGTATCTATTCGAGCTGGCCGGACAGCACGACATCAAGATTGTCTCGATGGAGGTCACGCATGAGGCGCACATCGACGAGATCATGTCGGCGCTGCGCGCGTCGGGAAACGCCACCGGCGTGATGCTGCAGATCGGCACGCGCAATGCGCAAAACTTCGAGCTTTTGAAAGCAGTAGGGCAGCAGCGCGAGCTGCCGGTGCTGTTCAAACGAGGAATGGGCATCACGCTGGAAGAGTCGCTCAACGCCTGCGAATATGTGGCGTCGAGCGGCAATAGCCAGATCGTATTCTGTCTGCGCGGAATGAAGACCAACCTCGGCGATCCGCATCGCAACTTCGTCGACTTTGCGCACGTGCCGGTGGTGAAGCGGCTCACGCGCCTGGCGGTCGGAATCGATCCGTCGCATTCAGTCGGCCGCAAAACCATCGCGCCCGACGGAATCTCCGACATCGCGCACGTCTCCGCCCAAGGGGTGATCGCCGGCTGCAACCTGGTGTTGGTCGATATTCATCCGCATCCGGACGCCGCGCTGTGCGACGGCCCGCAGGCGTTGCTGCTCGACGAGCTTCCGGGTTTTGTGGCCGACTTGAACATCGTTAGAGAGGCCTACGAAAAACGAGTCGCGGCGAATCGCGCGAACACCGTTGGTGCTCAATGAGCGGATGTCGATTAGGACGTTAGCGATCTGCGCCCTCTTTGGGATGGGCGCATCGGGGTGTCACGAGGGCATTGACCTCAGTGACAGTAGTGTAACGATGGATGCCAGCGTCGATTCCAGCGTGCTATCGGGTCCTGCGTGCGGAGACATGGGATGCACTGCAGCTCAAGTCTGTGTGCACGAGTATTGTTCCATGTTAAACGACGGCGGCAGTGGGTATACCCTGTGCCCAATCCAGCCGGCGCCCGTCTGCATAGACGTCCCGGCGGCGTGCGGTGGAAGTCCGAGTTGTTCCTGCGGCGTAAAGCTGCCCTTCGATTGCTCGATTCAGTGTAATTCGATCGTCAATGGGCAAGTATACTGTCCCTCTGGCGACTGATCTTTTCGGGACGCCTTCTGAACGAAGGTCAGAGAGACGAAGTGGACTAGTCGTTCTTCATGCTATTCGAGCCGTTCGGCTTGAGCGCCGCCCGTCGATTTTGCGACCAGCACTCTTCATCGTGCGCGCTGCAAACTGGATTCTCTTTGCCGAAGCTGACCGTCTTGATCTGCGACGGCGAAGCGCCGAGCGATTCGAGATAGTGCGCGACCGCGGCGGCGCGCTTGTCCCCGAGCGCCATATTGTACTCTTCGGTGCCGCGCTCGTNNCGCGGCGCGGCGCTGGCCGAGCGCGAGGTTGTACTCCTCGGTGCCGCGCTCGTCGGCGTTGCCCTCGACAGTAACGTGGAGCCCGGCCTTATGCTTCAGGCATGCCGCGCTCTGTTCCAGCATCACGCGATCGTTCTGTTCGATGTCGGTCGAGTTGAACGGGAAGTGAACCATGATCGGTCCGCAGGTCAGCTTCTGATTGTCTGACGAATTGGAGCTGTCGGTGGTGGTGGCACCCGCTCCATTCTGCAGCGCCGCCGATGAATCTTTTCCGGTCTGAGACGCGTTCGCCTGACCATTGCCCGCATTCGAAGCGGTAGGTGCATGTGCGCAACCCAACGCAAAACCTGCCATCAGAACCACGCTCGCCAAATTTCGCTTCATCATTTGACTCCTCTGTTGCGGGTGACCAACGAACCAATTATAAGGGGGTCCATATAAATTGCAAAAAACATCTAACGTTCGAGTCATTATTACGTGAACGAGTCCGCAGAAATACAAAGTATTCTCAATGACTTGAGGCGGATAGTCCGGGTGCTGCGAGAATCGTCGCGAGCCTCCGAGCGAGAGGTCGGTTTGACAGGGGCCCAGCTCTTCGTACTGCGCGCACTGGAGGGCGAGCGGGCGCTATCATTAAATGAGCTAGCCGACCGAACCCACACCCATCAGTCGAGCGTTTCGGTGGTGGTCAAGCGACTGGTCGATCGCGAGTTGGTCGCGCGCGTCCCCAGTGCAAGCGATGCGCGCCGGGTCGAGCTTTCACTCACCACGCCTGGTCGTGCGCTTCTATCCAGCTCACCCGGGGCTGCGCAACAGCGACTGGTCGATGGCGTGCAAAGCCTGTCTCCCGAGAAACAGAATGCGCTCGCGGAATCCCTTCGCGATCTGGTCAGCGCCATGAAGATCGTCGATCGCGCTCCAACCATGTTGTTCGAAGACGACTCCTCGGAGGGCGAGCCACGTGAGTGAGTCAGATTCGAAAGGCGTAAAGCCGATCGCACATTCGGAGCTACCGCGTCACGACGATGTCGTCGATCGACGCGTGGTGATCGTCAGCCTGTGGAGCATCGCGGTAGCATTGGCCGCCGGCGTGATGGCGCAACTTCTCACGCGACTCATTGGACTCACCACCAATCTCAGTTTTTATGGACGGATCTCCACGGCATTCACGTCACCGGCGGACAATCAGCTCGGACCGATGGTGATTCTGGTGCCCGTCGCTGGCGGGCTGATCGTCGGCCTCATGGCTCGTTATGGCTCCAAAGCGATTCGCGGTCATGGCATTCCAGAAGCGATGGAGCAGGTGCTGATCAACCAGAGCCGAATTCCGTTGCGCATGCTTTTTTTGAAACCGATTTCGGCGGCCATTGCCATCGGGACCGGTGGACCGTTCGGCGCTGAGGGACCGATCATCGCCACTGGTGGCGCGCTCGGTTCGGCGGTCGGACAAATTTTTCGTTTCAGCGCGCAGGAGCGGAAGACGTTGCTCGCCGCGGGTGCCGCCGCAGGTATGGCCGCGACGTTCGGCAGTCCGGTTTCAGCCGTGCTGCTGGCGATTGAGCTGCTGCTGTTTGAATATCGACCGCGCTCGTTCATTCCGGTGGCGCTGGCTGCGGCAACGGCGACTGCGGTGCGAATTTCGATCTCGGGCTCCGCGCCGGCGTTCGCCATGCCCATCCTGGAGACGCCGGGCGGCGTGGCGCTGGTGTTCTACGTTCTCATCGGCGCGCTCTTGGGCGTGGCCTCCGTCGGAGTTACGCGTCTGGTCTACTATATCGAAGACAGCTTCGAGCATCTTCCCATTCACTGGATGTGGTGGCCGGCCGCGGGATCGTTGGTGGTGGGTCTGGTCGGTTTCTTCGCGCCGCACACGCTCGGCGTTGGATACGACAACATCGATCACATCCTCGGCGGTGGAATCTTCGGGCGCGCGTTGCTCTTTCTGTGCGTGATGAAGTTCATCTCTTGGTCGGTCTCGCTCGGATCGGGAACGTCGGGCGGCACGCTGGCCCCGCTGTTCACCATCGGAGGCGCGATCGGCGCGCTGCTCGCCGCTCTGTTCGGAATGCTTCTGCCAAACGCGGGAATCGATCCGCGACTCGGCGCGCTGGTGGGGATGTCGGCCATGTTCGCTGGCGCCTCACGCGCGCTTTTGGCGTCGGTGGTCTTCGCGTTCGAAACTACGCGTCAGCCGCTCGGGCTTTTGCCGCTGCTGGGCGGATCGAGCGCCGGCTTTCTCGTTTCTAGCTTGCTCATGCGCACTTCGATCATGACCGAGAAGATCGTGCGTCGTGGCGTACGAGTGGTGGGCGACTATTCCGCCGATATTTTTNNTTGTCACACTGGAAGCGGGCGCCACGCTCGGACAGGTTCGCGCTTGGCTGGCGACCGCGACGGGCGCGCAGCATCAGGGATTTCCGGTGGTGGCGGCCGAAGGAAAGTTGGTCGGCATCGTCTCGCGTCGCGAGCTCCTCGATGCAAGCCAAGACGATGACCGAATCATCGAGACCCTGGTGCGTCGCGAACCGGTGGTGATTCACGCGGACGATTCTCTGCGTCAGGCTGCCGATCAGATGGCGCTCGCCCAGGTGGGGAGACTTCCGGTCCTCGATCGAAATGGAAAGATCGTCGGCATTCTCTCTCGCTCCGATCTGATCAACGCGCATGGCCGCCACATCTCCGAAGCACATCGCACCGACCGCGGCCGATGGCAATCTGTCCCATCTGACTCGACCAAGGCGTGACAGGTTGGCGCTGATCTGGCGCTAACTGTGGAGATTTTCTTCCGGCATGTGCCTTGCTTCGCTGGCTTGGGCGCGCATGCAGATTCGTTTTCACATCATCGCGATCATCGCGACCCTGAGGTGCTCTTCGATCGCACATGCGGCAGCGACCGAAGAGGTCTTCACCGCCTGCCACGCCTATCCCGCGACGAAGAAATTTCATTGGAACGTTCGTGGCGAAGTGGGTCTGCCCGATCTGGTGGCGTCGATCTCGGAGATCAGCTGCCGGCCAGTGATCATCGGGCCGCATATCGCCGACCACGGCAAAGTGGTCATTCAAGCGCCCGATCTGATTTCGGCCGGAGAGGCGTTTCATCTTTTCTTGTCGGCGCTCGAGACGATGGGGCTCACGCTGGAAGAGTCGAAGCGCGCGCTCAAGGTCGTCGATCTCGGTCGCGGCCGGGAGGTGGCGCAGCAGTCGCTTGGTGCCGGGCCTTCATCCGCCTCGGGCGAGCAGTTCGTGTTGCGACTAATTCGTCTCAAGTATGCGCGCACCGACGAGATCGCCGAGCTGTGCGCCAAGATGCGCTCCAAAGAGGGCGACGTCACTCCCTACGCCGCGGCGCGCGCGCTGCTGGTCACCGATCGCGCCAGCATCGTCGAAAAGATCGAATCATTGGTGGCAGCGCTCGATGTGCCGCAAGAGGGCGCGCGACTGTTCACACTGCCCGTGCGATCGCAAAAGGCGAGCGAGCTTTCGACCACCTTGGAAAAAGTGATGGAGGCCGGACGTAAACCGGGCGGCAAAGGTGGCGAGCTCGACGCCGACATTCCCATCGCCATCGTCCCCTCCGATCCGGCGCAACTGGTGGTGATCATCGGGACGCAGCGCGCGTTCGATCGCGTGGCCGCGCTTGCGCTTCGGCTCGATCCCGAAGCGCCCGAGACCGCCGGCGGACGCGCACACGTGATCTATCTGGCCAACACCAACGCCGAAGAGATGGCGGCGACGCTGCAGCAGCTCGGGCTCGGTTCTCGCACCGTCGCGGCGCCGGCTGCCCCGGGAACGAATTCGAATGCGCGCGCCATGCCGCTCGAGGGCGAGGTGCGTCTCGCGGCGGACAAAGTTTCGAACGCGATGATCGTCTTCTCCTCGGCATCCGATTTTCAAACCGTGCGCGACCTGGTGGCCAAGCTCGACATTCCGCGCCGGCAAGTTTACGTCGAGGCACTCATCCTCGATCTGTCGGTCGACAAGATGCGCAATCTCGGCCTGGCGCTTCACGGCGCGATGGGAGTCGGTGGCGGCGCGGTCGGCATCGGCAGCGATCAATCGTCGACGACGAATTCGGTGGTAGTGGACCCCAAGACACTCAGCTCCGCGTTCGGTGGCGCCGGTTTATCGACCGGCATTCTCGGGCCGATGACCAACATCGCGGGACAAAATGTGCCGAGCTTCGGTGTGGTCGTTCAAGCACTCGAACATTCCAAAGACGCCAATGTTCTTTCGCAGCCGCATCTTCTGACCATGGACAACACCAAGGCATCGATCGCGGTGGGCAAGAAAGTGATGTTTCAATCGGGCACGCTGGCCGGAGCGGCTGGTGGTGTCGCCATCAGCTACACGCCGCGAGACGTGAACCTCAGCCTCGATGTTACTCCTCATCTCAATGATTCGGATTCGGTGCGACTCGAGATCGAAACCAAGATCGACGACATCGATGGCACGAGCTCGGTCGGGCTCTCGGCGCAACCGGATACCACCCAGCGCGACATCAAGACCTCGGTGGTGGTGCCGGATGGAAGCACGGTGGTGCTGGGAGGTTTAGAAAAAGAATCGGAGACCGAAACCGTCGACAAAATTCCATTCCTCGGTGACATCCCGGTGCTGGGGAGACTGTTTCAAACCAAGAGCAAGCAGAAGACCAAGCAGGATCTGCTGATCCTGCTCACGCCCTACGTCATTCACGGCCCGGAAGATCTACGCCGGATCGAGGAGCGCAAGGAGCGCGAAGAGCGCGAGTTCCTCGAGCGCTACTCGGTGTTCAAGGACGAATCGGCCTTCGAGCGTCACGTCGACTTCCGGCGCAAGCGTGGACTCTTGGCGGAGATCGTATGGTCCGGACGAATCGCCGACGAAGACGTGAAAATTCATCAAGAGGCGATGCGCGCGCTCGCCAAACCAAAACCCAAAGGAGCGGTCGAATGAACCAAACTACAAACGATCAGCGGCGCCGAAGATCATCGTGCCCAAAAACGCACCGAACCCAAGCGCGATGGCGATCGCACCGTGAAGCCCGAGGAGGACAGTGGTACCAGCGAGAAAAGCGATCGCGCACCCGAACAGAATCGCGATGCCCTTCGACCATCCACGCTTCTGCGCCATGCGAAAATTGCCGACCGCCGCGAAGATTCCGATGAGCATGGCAGCGAGCGCTAGCCCCATCACCAGGATCCATGGCCCGTGCGGCCAACCGTCGCGAATCTGAAATAGTGGTTTGAAGCGCGCGCGTTCGCGGGGCGCCGGCGTATCGTCGGTCGGCGGAATGTAGCTCGCCACGTCGACAACGGGTGGCGCTTGGAGACTGAGGGTTAGGTCGGCTGCGCCCACTTTGGCGATCCCGATTTCGGTTCCGAGCTGTCCGTCGTCGCCGCGCGTTTTTGTTCCCGGCCCAAAGGCGCGCACCGGATAGCGACCGGGCGGCACATTGGAAAAATGGAACTCGCCGCGCAAATCGGAGACAGCTGTAAACAGACTGTCCTCGACCACGATGAACGCCTTCATCGACTGATGTAGATCACAGGTCACCAGCACCACGCCCGGATGATCGAGGTGGACCTCGCGCGTCGGCGCGCCAGGAACGCTGGCTACGTTGGTCAGCGGATTTCCGTCGAGACGAAGATGCACGGTGTGGGTTTCTTCATCGTCATTGCGGACGCGCAGGATCGATCCAGGTGGAACGATCTGGACCTTGGGATTGAAAGAGACCCAAACCTCCTCCAGCTCGGCACTCTTCGGCTGCTCCACCTTCGGTCCCATCAGCCAGAGCGCGACACGTGGAGCTCCTTCGGAAGGTTGTCCGTTGATGAGGACTCGTCCCCTAACCTCGGCCGCTTCGACGTCGTGCCCTATCGAGGTGAAGGTCCCACAGAAAATCGAGAGAAAGAGAGCGACACGCACCGTGGAATGCTCATACCACCAAATCAGATGCTCGAAAATTGGTTCGTTCATTTTCGCGTGATACCGTAGGGACATGGCCCCTCAGAGACAACATCACCGCTTCCCCTTCTCGAGTGAGCTAGAAATCTGTCGCGAAGGTCAAGCGGGCTGGATCTTGGCGCGCGGAAACGATATCTCGACTGGAGGCGTGGGATTCGAGACCGCACTGCCGCTCACCATCGGCGAGCGAATTCGTCTGGCCCTCAGTCGCTGCGAAGAGCGCGTGAATACCGAGCTCGTCGTGCGCCACATCGAGGCCGCCGATGGTCGATTTATGGTGGGAGCCTCTCTGTAACGAAAAGTCCTGTTCGCGTATTTTACCCTTTCGTGCTCGCCGTACGCTCGCTATGGTCGCTGCAGACAGCGACGCGGCTCGCTCGCAGCACGATAGTGCTGCGAGGCGCTCGCCGTCTGCGGCGATGCGAGCCGAGAACAGAGCGACCTGCGCGCCGTCTTCGGCGCCTAAGAGCGGGCCGTCAAAACCTGNNTCCGCCGAGAGAGCAAATACAAACTTGGGGCAGGAGCCGTTCGCCGCTTACACTTTTAGAAACCGAGGAACTTCACGCTATCGGTGACGTACGCTTTCCATGTCCCGTCTTTGAGCTGCAGCACCGACTGCTTGACCTGATAATTGTTCGGGTCCTGAAGGAGAAATGTCTCGGTCTTGGTGGTGTGACCGATAATGTCGCCGGTGATGCTCGAGGGGGTCACCAATCGATTCGTGTAGCGACTGATCGCTCCGGCCGCTCCGGCTCGTGCCGCCGAAACCGCATTGGGATACGCGTATGCGGTGAGACCTTTGGCTTGCGCGATAAAAGGCGTGGCGAAAACCATCAGTGCGACGAACGCCGATCCCAAACGAGTCATCATAGGACCCTCCTGAAGGAGAGAGACAGCAGGGCCCGTGCCAGGAATGCTGATAAGTATTTTC
>PLXG01000426.1 GCA_003153195.1 Myxococcales bacterium | reverse complement strand
GAGAAAAAATGATTTCGAGGGTACAGGCGCTGAAATCGGTGTTCATGCAACCACTTAGCTGTCCACTCGAAATGCCTGCATCGAAGGACCGGAGAAGAGTTGCCCGCGGGAAACCTGACTGACCGGCGCGCTCTCATGCCTGCGCAAACCCGGGCACATTAGGTTGAAGGACACAAGCTGGGCCGGTTTTCGCGCGGCTGCACCATGGGGCGTCTCTTTGCAAGAGGCGAAGGGATGCGTGAGATTCTTTATGTCATGAGAAGAGGCTGTTGGCTCTCGATTGATCGGACTTCGCAGCCCTCGGGACAAGCTCCCACCCGCCACGGCCAAACAGCGCGTGTGGGGACGCATCGAGCGTCGTCGCTGTGAGTCCGGTCTGCGGTACTGGACCCTCTCCATGTTTGGGGCAGCGGTCGCGGCGATGTTCCTCACCTTCATGATTTTCAGCCCGGCGGGCTTTGACGAAACGCGGGAAGATCAGTCTTTGGGCGCTTCCGGGGAGGTGAACCTTCCGCAGCGCTCGACGCTGTCCAGCGCGGACAGCTCCGGCGAGGCCAAACTGGTTCTCGGAGCGAGCACCGCAGCGTCTTACGCGCTCCGGTGATGAACGGCCTTCTCATGGGCGATCACATGGAGGTCGACCAGAAGGAACTCGACGGTTCGGCCGCATCCTGAAAAGCGTGCGCTCCCGGTCCCGAGACGCCACTTCGGTAAATTCAACTCGGAACCGCAGTCTATCCAATCCACCGAGGAGCTGACGTATCATCTGAACGAGTTCGGAATGATCGAGCGCCGCATCGTTCATCGCGAGACGCCGGTCGAGTTCGAAGGAGATCAGCTCCGCCAGAACGTTTGCGTTCGCAATGTTGGCGGACGATGGATTCTTGTTTGCGTGTGCCGCCATGCGAAGGGCCCGATTTAGCCCTTGCTTCAGATTCTGGTCGTCATCGAGGGACTCCTTGGCTTGTCGCAATACCTCGAGCCGAAGATCGGCATTTGAGATCGCAGAAAACACGTTTCACCTGGGGCTCTGTTCGTGTGAAGCCTGCGAATGAATGGCCGGAGGCTCCTTTCCCCTTCAGCGCTAAGCAAAAAAAAATGCGCAATCGCCTGAATGACCGATGATCCTTGCCTTGATATTGTTCCCGCAGCGTTCCGGTCGTCATCAAGCTGAATAGCCTTGTTTCTGCCTGGCGAACTCCTTCCGGGACTGCTTGTGCTCGTCGTGATTGAACATCAGGCCACCTCCCCACCAACGACCAGGCGAAGTTGAGCGGATGGTGCGGACTGATCTTCAATCGCCAACACCTTTTTCAAATAGATCTCGGTGGCGGTGTCGAGCTGAGCTGTTCGGGGGTTAACGCTTCTCCCAGTGGCAAAGCGAACCGCGACTGCCGCGTCGACCGCTGATCGGATACGATGCAACCGAAGAGCCAGCACAAAAGCGAGGACTCTCGCCGTGGAACAGTTCAATCACACTGGCCACCGCAACTTCGCTAGCCAGGCTGGCAAACAATCAGCGCTCATCTCGCGTTCACAAAACGCCTCGTATCCCCAGTTGGGAGTCGATGCGCATCGAATAGCGTCTGATACAGATGCAATCACGCCTACAGTGCGTCGATGGAGCAAATGTTGCTTGTTCTCCTAGCGAGGCAACAAATGTTCGATGAAGACCCGACCACAGACCCGATGAGAACGTGGGGCACGACGATTCGCGTGCTCCTTGAGAAGATCGACAATGCGGAAGCAATCGTGTCCCTCGATCGGGCCGACGATCCTCGGAGTGGTATCGCGCGGTCCGAGACGCGACGTTAAAACGAGCGGGTCGGCCGATGCGTCGTCACTGTGGCGGTACGTTGAAAGAATCTTTGATCGTACCCGTGGCCTGGTCATAGACGCTGACGTAGATGTGATCATCTGGGCACTGCATGACCGTGGCGTAGCCGTAGTAGCTCCCGGAGCCGTCAAACGGCGCGCCGCCGATGCCCATGCGAAATGCACGCGGATCTGCGAACTCTCGTTTGTACTCGTGCGTGTGGCCGGTCAAGTAGAGTGTGTACTTGTGACCACTCATGCGAACAACGTTGTCAATGGTCTGGAAGTCTGGGTAGTCGGTATTGCCGATTGGGTGGTGCCGGCTCACAAAGGTGTACTTGGCGTGCACATCGGCATCATTGAGCTGGGTGGTCAGCCAGCTCGACTGTGTCGAGTCCCACACGTCGTCGGCGATCACGATGAATACCGCGAGCCCTGTGCCGGTCATGATGTCGAAGCGATAGTACGGTTTGCTCGTGCTGATTCCGCTCGAAGTAAGCCCGTTCAAGAAAGCACTACATCGCGTGTCGGTGCATGAGCTCGAACAGAGCGGCCCCTGGGAGGCGTTCGACGTAGAGCATTCGTGATTGCCCATGGTCATGAAAATAGGCTTTTTCAGATGCCCAGCAGCGGTCAAGTAATCAGAGATTTGGTTCGAAGGACCTGAACTGCCGGACGGCTCCATGTGATCGCCCTGATCGACCGCGAACTGCACACCCTGGTTTCCCATGCTGGTGAAGATATTGTTGATGATGCTCTGTAGACCGCTATCGTAGTGCGCCATGCTGGTTGCTGGCCGTGTATCGCCGGTCATTCCGAAGAAGAGTCGGTCGACAGTGCCGCCGCTGGCAGTGACGCCACTCGACGAGGGCGGCGTACAGGTCATCGCCATGTCGCCTTTTACCGTCGCCGAGAGATCGGGATTGCTGGACGGATTTCCACCATCGTGAAGCGCGCTGGTCGCCAAATCGGGGATCGGACTCGAGGCGCAGGAATTGTTGTCGGGAAAGCACGACGCGACGGTGGCGCCAGCGACTGACTGCACGGGTTTGCAGCTGAACCCCGTCGGACAAGACGCACACGGGCTTCCGCAAAACTTTCCGCCCGAGCTGTCTCCGAAGCAGGGGTTGCCGCCGCAGTCTGCGTCGGAAGTACACGCCGAGCAGAGGAGTGCGGAGGTCGCGCTGGGAATCGAGCTCGAACAACAAATCATCACAGGCACAAAAGCCGCCAGAATCAGAGTGCGCAAGAGGACTCGCTCCTTCCCGCGCGGGCGCGGACCGTCAGCAAGTGAATGCCGTTCCGACGCGGAAGCCTTCAAATAAAGGGCAACCACGGCATTCAGTGCGCTGAGGCGACCGCGCACTCCGCCAGCGCCTCGACAGCGCGAGCGTGAAGCGTGGTTTGCGACGACTGTCGCACGCGCTCGAACTCGGCATAGGCGCGCACGCACCCTCGATCCATTTCGCGCAAGAGCGTGCCACGCACAAAGTGCAGCTCCAGCGCGCGCAGACTGCTGGGGTTTTCGCGAAGGTAGTCGTCGACCTCCGAGAGCGCTTCGCGAGAACGATGAGCGCGAACCAGCGCATCGATGATGGACGCATCGAGCTCACGCTACAGGGTTCCGCTTTTGAAGCGCCGTCGCTCCTCGTTCCAAGTGGCGAGTGCACGTTCGGGGTCGTCGAGATCGTGAAGCTCGATCCATCCCGCTGCGTAAAGTGCGCTCTCGGCGGCGAGGGGGGAGCCTCGCTCTCCGATCGCGAGCTCGCAGGCCAGTCGCTCGTTCGCATTTCCGACGCAATCCAAACTGGACGGCGCGAACGACTCGGGCGTCACGCCTTCCCGATCTTCGTTGCCGAGCAGTTCCAGTTCCTCGGGGGAAGGACCGATCGGTGCGGACTTGGGCCAACACTGTCCCGCAGAGACCAAAACTCTGCGACCTTCGCGCGAACGCACTTCGACGCTTCCGTGCCCAACCGCAATTGCCGAACTGCCATCGGCAGCGACTGACACCCGCAGCACCGTGCCAGTTACGCGAGCCACAAATTCAGGCGTTCGAATGAGAAATCGCGCGGTGCTGGATCGAGGGAGTACGTGTGCGAGCACCGTCCCTTCGGTGATGCGAAGGTCGATCTCGTCGCCTAGCGACTTCTGAAACGACGCGCCGGTGTTGGGACCCAGCACCAGTTTTGCTTCGCCGGAAATGTCCTCGACCGAGAGCACCGATCTTCTGGGCAGAGTCTGTTCCTGCGCCATCGCATCGCGACGAAAATGAGGTCGCACGCCGAACAGGAGCAGTGCCATCGCAGCGACCACCAGCGTGGAAGGAAGCGCAAGCATGATTCGGTTTGAGCATTCTAAAGTGACGCTTGCGCTCGATGCGTCCCCAGACTCGCTGCCGAACCCGTGGCGGGACGACGATCTCGCTTTGACGTGCGCGGCCCAGAAGTGTCTGCGCTTGTTTCCAAGCTTCAGAGCCCTCTATCGTAGAAACTACATTGTTCATCAGCGCTTTCTCCGCGCAAGATGCTCGGCGAACTCTTTGAGAGCATAGTGAAGTTGCGACCAGACCGTCTCGGCTGGAGCACCGACGATCTTTTCGATCTCTTCCGAGTCGAGTCCCTTCGAATTCAGCCAAGATGAAGGCCTCTCGCTTCTTTGCAGTCAGTTTTTCGAGAATCTCGAAAGTGATTCGATGCGCCTCTGCCACTTCCACCGCGTCGAGCGACGGAGCGATCGCATCAGCTCCGATGAGCGGTTCGGTCCGGTCGAAGAGGTTGCGTAGGCGCTGCCGTCGGCGATGGCCCCGGACCACGTTCAGCGTGATGCCGTAGAGCCAAGTAGTCACCTTGGAGGTCCCATCGAACGAGTCGAGCTTGCGTTCGACGATGAGAAACACGTCTTGCGCGATGTCTTCACTGTCGAGGGTGGAACCACTCAGCCGGTGCGCCAGTCGATAAACGAAGTCGAAGTGATCGGAGTAAAGCTTTTCGAGCTTGAGGGTCTGGACCGACGGGTCGGTGCGTCGCAAGAGCTCCACCGGGGCTAGTGAGGAAACCTGCATTCAGTTGCGTAGATGTCGCGACGCGCGCGCGGCGCAGGTGGCGGCTTGCAACCCACTCGCGGTCGGGAATGGCTTGCAGATTTTCCCCGTTTCTCGAATTTTGAAGGAAATTGCAGATCCAAACATTCATTGCACGTGAATGAACATCTGCGGGTTCTTCTGTTCGATCGCGACATAGCGCTTGCCCAGATCCTGGCGCGCGAGTTTGGCGAAAAGGGACACGTAGTGATTCACGAAATGGATGCCTCAACCACTTTGATTCGCCTTCACGGGGACGCGTTTGACGCATGCATCGTGGATGTTGGGCAGGCAGGTCTCGAGGGATATTCGGTGTTGTTGAAAGCTCGCGCGCTCGGCATCACGACGCCCGTTATTTTTATCTCGACGCTCACCGAGGTCGGTCATCGAGTCGAAGCGCTCGGCCGAGGTGCGGACGATTATCTAGTGAAACCGTTTGCACCGGCAGAGCTCCGGGTGCGAACCGAAGCACTCGCCCGCCGCGGCCCGAAGGGCGTTCGTCGCCTCACGGTCGATACCATCGAGATCGATCTTAAGGCCCACCGCGCGTGGCTCGGCGATGAAGAGCTGCAGCTTTCCCGGAAGCAGTTCGGGCTCCTCGAATATTTCCTGCGCCACATCGATCACGTCGTCACCCGCGTAAATCTGCTTGAGCACGTCTTCGGCTACGAACATGATCCCGGCACCAACCTCGTTGACGTCCATGTTGCGAACCTTCGTCGAAAGATCGCCGGAGCCAAGGGGATCCGCATCGCGTCCGTGCGCGGGATCGGGTATCGGATGGAGCGCGTCAACGAGAAGAAAGAGTGAGTGTTGGCTATAGGTCCTCTTGCGATCGGTCGCGCAAAATTGCGCGGTGAACTTTTTCCCACGAAAGGCATCTGCTGCTCATCGCGAAATATCGAAGGATTTTCCCCATCCGTGACATGCAGGTTGGTGCGAATTTTCGCGACCATCCTTGTCTTGCTCCACGTACTCTCTGCAACGGCGCAAGAACTTCCTCTTCCATCGACGCCGGCCAAAGACCTGACCGCCCATCCGGCGGCGGCCAATCCTCCGCGTCATGCCGATGAAAAATCCGACGAGACCTTCAAATATCGGCTAAGCATCGATCTGCCGGTCGCGGGCGCGGCCGCGGGAACCTGGATCGTTCTTGCTGTGCTCAAAAATCAACTGTCCTCGAGCTGTCGCTGGTGCGAGGCGTATGCGAACGGTGTCGACGGGGTAAATGCCTTCGATCGCGGCGGCCGCAACGCCTTTAAATGGTCGAACACCGCCGCCGCTGGCACGATCTCTGACGTCAGCACGTTCGTGATCTTGCCCGTTTTCGCTATCGGTTTCGATCTCCTCGTGACCGGATCCCCACGCCGCTGGGCGCGGTGGGGCGTGGACCTCATCATGATGAGCGAGGCCGCAGCCATTTCAGGCGCGCTCAACTACATCACCAAGTACGGCGTGGCGCGCGATCGACCGTTCGTCCACTACGAAAAGCTCGCCGGCTCGAAATTCCAAGCGAACGCAGATGACACTGCTTCATTTTTTTCGGGGCACAGCACCTTCGCCTTTGCTGTCGCCAGCTCCGCGGGCACCGTGGCCTCACTCCGTCACTATCGGCTCGCGCCGGTGGTGTGGGCGGTGGGCATGGGACTGGCGACGTTCTCGGCGTACTTGCGCGTCGCTGCCGACCAGCACTACCTCTCCGATGTGATTATCGGAGCACTGGTCGGCTCAGCCGTGGGCGTGGCAGTGCCGCTAACGCACTGGATCCGTCCACTCAGGGCACGCAAGATTTCGATCACTGGCCAATCCGGATCGAACGGCGCGCTGATGGTGCTCAGCGGGGGCTGGTAGCCGACTCCAGATACGCCTTCAGGCGCGCGGGGTCCTGGTAAGAAGATCGATCCCCGCCGTACGTCCCAGCTGCTCCGCGACTTTGGAAATGGCCAACGATAGATTCTTCTCTGCGACCGCGGAGGTCTTCGGCTTCGGCAACTTGGCGAGCTCCTCGCCGAGTAGTCGGTTCGCGTGGTACATGCGAAAATCTTTCGGTTGCCCTCCGAAGGAAGCGATGTACTTCCGAACGTCGCACTCCGTCACCGCGTTCGACTTCCCCGATGGATTCTTGTATTCGAACAGCCGGCCGAGTCCTTTGCGGAAGGTCTCGACTGATTTGGCGAGCGCGGGATCGGTGATGGAGCAGTCCTTCATTCGATGGCAAATAAGCAGCTCGAATGAGAGATCTAGACCGCCCGCGCCCACGCCGCCGCTCGGCGAAGGACGGCTTTCATGTCGATCGTTACCGGTGCGAGCGATTCGGCCTGCAGGAAGTGGTTGAGCGCGTCGGCTCCTTCGCGCCGGTCGTGCAGGCTGAGCAGTGCATCGCGCAGGCGGGCTTGAGACTTCGGAAAGAGCGTTCGAGCGGCAACGATGCCATCGGGAGGAATCGGATCGGTCACGTCGACGATGTCGAGCTTTGCTTGCTGGCGAACATGTAGTCGCCCGTGCCGACGACGAACTGCGCACCAGCGGTCTGGGCCTTTTGAAAAATACTCGAGATCACCGAACTCGGATAGCCAGTGGTGTCGTCCTGATTCGGCGGCCGCGAATCTCCGAAGACGGCGAACGTGAGATTCGATCCGCCCGTCGAGGTCGAGGTCGATCCGGAACCAGAGCCAGTCCCGTTTCCTGCGCCCGCGCCGTTTCCGTTGATCGATCCGGCGGATCCAGACGAGCCGCTCGATCCAGGCGAGCCCGTTTTCGACGTCGATCCACCGACGACGTCGCCACTGCCGACGGTGCCTGCGCCCGGCGGCGCAATATCGGCCGAACAGGCCGCCGCGAACAACAACATCGCTCCGGAGAGTCGAAGCATCGTGTCCCTCCTGAAGAGTGAATGGCAAGAACGGGGCGAACTCTTCAAAAAGAAATTGTGAACTCCGATGGGTTGAGGATTCAGCTGCCCTGGGCGCCACCCTCCACCGTTTCGATCAGAACATCCAAGATCTCCGGATGCCTGACGAAAAATTGGATCCGGCGAGAACTCCGACGCGAAACGCTACGATGTTCGCACGGGGGAGAGGTCCAGCCTTCCGCTTCTCTAAAAAAGCGGCAACAAAGGTCTGCCGCTTTTTCCACCCGTGATTCAGCTCGTCGGTCTACGCACGACAGAGTAGCTCTGGGGCACCGCCCGCTGTGGACAGTAGCCAACCGATTAAATCCCGACACGCGGCGCAGCGAGCAACGCGCGCCGGCGCGCCGTTAAGTGGACAAATTGTCTTTGATCGAAACTCACGAAAAACGATCAGTTTACTCATCCGCCGGACTCCTTCGAACAAGTGTTGTCGGAACATCACAAGCAAGTTCTATTCCGAGATGAAAGTGGCGCGAGTGCTTGATAACAGTCATGAGCGCTGGGCGCGTGCCGATGAAAGGTGCGCAAATTGGGGACAGCGCACAATGGGTGTACAAGTGCAAAACCGTACGACGCGCACGCAACTCAACGCGCCTCCGGGTGAGCTCGAACGCGCGCGGCGTAGGCGCGTTCATGGGCTGGCACCGACAAGGTGTGATTGATTGAGCGAAGTGAAGCGCCTCTTTAGGCATAAGTGGGCGGCACAAGCTGTTCTTTTTCAGCTGAGCGCAGCAGTGATTACGGTGCCGGCGGAGATCATTGAAGAGATGACCGGCGCGTCGGTTCCGACGGCGGCCAGCATTGTTTTTCCAAATGCCGCTAGGCTATTGGGCGCCGCGATGTCACCGCCCGGTCCGCCGGCGCCAGACTTCGAATCGATGGCGAGTGCGCCGTAGTCGTTGGCGAACGGGGCGATGCCGCCGATAACGCCACCGCGGAACGGTTTGCCAATGGCGATCGAGACCTGATGGTTCTCGTTGTGCTGTCGTCCATCGGTGTTGGAAGGGCCAAGCGTGCGGCCGAACACATTCAAAGACATGAAGGTCACTTGATCGGCCAGGTCGATCGTTTGCAGTTGCGACAGGAGCGAAGCGATGGTGGCCACGCCCGATACCGTCTGCGCAGTTTCGTTGGCCAATCCCGCGTCGTGATGATTGTCGCCGCCAAACGGAATGTGAATCGCCACCACCGGCGTCACCTTCATTTGAATGAGCGCCAGCGCGGCGGTCACTTGCGAAGCGGGGCTGTTGTCTTTGATCGACGATAGTGAGTCGAGCAGGTTTTGTTTGATCCCCCGCACCTGACTTTGCGAAGTCACTAGCGAATCGATATAGGCCTTCTGCGCCGGGCTCGCTCCGTTTTTATAGAGATCATAAATCTGCGCCAAGGTCTGATCACGCAGCGGCTGCAGCGTCGTGAGTGCTCCAGTCGGATTGGTGAGCGTGGCCCGCAGTGCGAGCGCTGGAATGATCGGAAGCGCTCCGCCAGAATAGCTGAGCGCTTCACTCGGCGTCGTGGCTCCGACGGTGATCGGTTGGGTCTGTAAAGTTCCTAAACAGGGCGCGAGCTGTTTGGCCAATATCGACGGTAACATCTCGCTCTGCGCAGTCGCGCCCATGAGCTTGAGTACATCGGGCTCTTTGGGATGCACCGGTGTGCTGGTCATCAAATGAAAGAAGCACGTTCGATCGAGCACATTCTGCGGCAACGTGGCCCACGGCGCAGCGGCGGTGTACTGCCTGCCCGAAAGCGTCAGCGACGTCGGGGCCATCGACGGATCGAGACTGTGCGCGATCTGGCTGTCGGTATAGGTGCCGGGCACGCTGGCGTTGATTGGATCGCCTTGGCCCGACGTGTGAAGAATGATGTACTGCGCTTTGTCAGACATTCCGCATGCTGGCGTGGGATTGTCGGCGAACGCCTTCCGTGGATTGAGCAGAAACGATGCCGGCAGTCCGGTGGCGAGCGCGCGCAATCCGATGTAACCGGTTCCGAATAGCGTCGACATCAGAATGTTTCGGCGAGAGATCATGCGTGCTCCCTTCACATTCCAATTCCGACGAAAGACGGCGACAGACAGGCCAATGTGAAGGTGGACCTGAGCGCGCTTGTAGCGCCGGCGCCGCTCTTCTTCGCCGCATTGAAATGCGATGTTAAAAGCTCCACCGCCGCGGCTGCACGCGCATCGGAATCGGGCAGCGCCATGATCAGATGGACGAAGTCGGCGATGGCTAAACTGGGCTGCGCGCTCGACCATTTGACCGCATTCGGCATGCTCGGATTGGCCGCCGCATCGATCACCAGCGATGAAACCGACTCGCAAATATTCTCGATCCCGGCGCGATAAAACAGCGTCGGTTGGTTGGGTAGCACCGGAATCGGCGAGCCGCGGCCGTAGCCGTCCGATGGCAATCCCGAGACGATCGCGCTCACAGTATTTTTCTTGGTGGCGACATCGAGACCGCAAACATCGACCAGGCCGAGGCGATTGTTCAGCGCCGCGCACAGATGATCTCGTCGCATGACCGCGATGACTTCGCCATTTGCCTGCGCGGTTTGGGTGACTCTGACGTTCGTGAAGAGCGGCGACGCGAGCAGCTCTTTCACCACCGCGTTCCACGAAAAGCTCGCGTCTTGAAACACGCCGACAATGCGCGTGAACTCCGGATCGTCGGTCACACACGGTGCGGAGTTTGCGTAATAGCAAAGCTTTTCCACCCAACCGGCCGCGAACGAGGGGTGGTTGGCTAGCGTCGTCGCAAAATCGTCGATGGTGCTGACGGGCGTGACCACGCCCTGAAATGCGAACAGGCCCTTTTCCGAGATCAGCGCCGGATCGCTCTGACTCGAGTAGTACCAAGAGTAGGTGCTCGACAAGATCGAGCGCGTTGGATCGAGAGTCTGATGACAGCTCAAACAGGCGTTATCGGGACCGACGTGCGCTTGGTCGAGGCCCGGCGTCGAAGATGGAATCGTGGAATCGGTGCCGTCGATGGCCATGCCGGTGGCTACGATGAGCGATTGATTGAGGGTGACGCGCATCTGATTGCTGGTATTGGTCGGCCAGTTGGCGCCGAACGCCGGCGTAGAGAAAAATCCAACGCGCGGGGTCTTGAGCACCAGCTCACTCGCCGCACGCAGGTTCGCCAGATCGTAAAACTCAGTGGTCGCTTCGCCGCTCGTCGGCTGCCGTAGGGTGACCATTTTCCAGCTATTAAAGTCGTCGTCGGTGAATTGCGCACTGCCGGCAGAACCGCTGTGTTGACCGCATTCCTGGCCGCTCGGACCTTTGTGCGCACGAATCTCGCCGTAGAGCAGGAGATGCAGCAAGTAGCCGGTTGCCGGAACAACGATCGGATCCACCGTGCAACCGGCTACCGGATCAGTGACTGTAGCGACATCGGGATCGTACCAATGCATGTAGTTCGATCCTGTCTTGTCGATGGTCTGGGCAATTGGAATCGGACCTTGTGCCGCTTCGATGGTGAGCTTGAGCGTAGGATTTTGCTTCGCGAGATCGTCGATGACCGCTCCGGTATCGTCGACGTGATAGGCATCCAAGAACGCGTACAGTTCCATGAGCGGCGGCGTCATCATTAGATCGTGCGTGGAGAACGCTTCGTTGAGCGGTTTGCCCGCAGCTACCAGCGCCAGCACTGTGCGCGCGAAACTTTCGCGGATGTTTTGCACCAGCCCTGGAACGGCCACGCCAAACCCGATTCCGTTGGGCGGAATCATGTCAACGAAATCTGCGTTGCTGATCTGGGTCTGCTGGAAGGCGAGCTCGAAGAAGGTCAGCATCTTTTGCTGATATTCCGGCAGCGCCATCCATCCATCGATGAGTGATTTGAGCGCGGTCGGATCGGCGACGACGGATTTTACTTCGTCATCGGTTGGCGGCAGTCCGACCAAGATGTTCTTCATCTTGGCGACATACACGGACGGTGGGTCTGCCTGAAAGGCGAGGGTGTCGGAACCGCCCGCATCGACCGGGACCACCCTTGCGGCGCGAATGCCGGAACAGGCGCTCCCAGCGCACAGCAGCAGCGCCGCAAGTTTCATCGGGCGCGCGATTTCCATCTAGGTCTTATTCTAGCACGAACGGGAAAGTAGCCGACCAATTGCACTGTATGATCCCGTTTCGTGTCGAGCAGGGCGCGACGACTGCAAATACACCGACGTTGCAGCAGACGAAGCGCCGCAGCAAGCTAGGCGAGAGCGCAGGTTTCACGGCCGGTTCCAATGCTCATCTTGGCTGGCGCAGAACGAATCGACGGTTTGTTACCCGTGTCACAAGCACGCAGTCACCGGTGGAAGGGCCGATGGAGTAGCGGCGGTGGAAGCCCACGGGGAACATTACTCAAACCAGCGGCCCGATGATCGGCGCAAGCGACACCGGAATGGGGACCTGGACGCCTCACCATATGTAACGCGGCCGATCGACCATGGGGTTCCTCAACTTTGAAGGCGTTGACTTCGGCAGGACATGAACCGTCTGAGGAGTCCGATGCGCCTATCCCGTGCACTGATCTTTGCGATGTCCCTCTCCGCGTGTGGCTTTGAGGGTGCGCCGGTGAGCCAGACCGGAGTCGGGGATTCGACCGGTTCGGGAAATTCGATGGCGGATGGCGGAGGCGTGTCGAGTAAGAGCAGCGCCTCGATTCTGAGCTTCGCCGTCTTCGGAGACAGCCGCCCTCCGAATCAGAACGATACGGCCGGCTATCCGTCGACTGTCATCAGTAGCATTTTCTCCAACGCGCAGGCGAGCGGCGCACAATTTGTCGTCGGCACGGGCGACTACATGTACGCGACAACGCAGAGTGCGGTCGATGCGCAGGTTGCTCTGTTCATGCAGGCGCAAGCAAGTTTCACGGCGGGGCCCGTCTATCACACCATGGGAAATCACGAGTGTACCGGATACACCGATTCTAATTGCCCGCTTGGAACTGAAACGCCCAACGTGAAAGCGTTCATGTCCAAGTTCGTTCCCGCCGGCGTGACCACCCCGTACTACCGGATCGACAAAGACACTACGCTTGGAAAGGTGAAGTTTCTGTTTGTCGCGGCGAATGCCTGGTCGACGGCCCAAGACAGTTGGCTGAAAACACAGCTCGCCGATCTGACCCCCTACACCTTCGTCGTTCGTCACGAACCGTCGGACGATCCGACCGCGCCGGGTGTCACACCTTCAGACGCTCTGCTAAACGCCGCCCCGTTCACGCTCGAGCTGCTCGGCCATTCTCACGAGTACCGGAAGCTCGATTCGCAACACGTCATCTCTGGCAACGGTGGCGCCCCTCTGTCGGGTCATGGGAGTTTCGGATTCCTCATGATTGATCTGCGAGCGGACGGAACCGTCTCCGTCTCAGAGATCGATGCATCGACAGGAATGCCCAAAGACAACTATCGCATTACCGCCGTAGGACGAGCTGCACCATGACGGCTTCCTGTACTATCGATTTGGGAAGCGAGAAGTGCGCTTCATCGTCTCTTAATGATCCAAAATCGTTCAACAAATTCAGTGGATATCTAGTCGTAGGCTCCGCGAATCCACGACGAGAGACTTTCCAGTTGTTAGCGATTTTTTGGACGTGCTACGCGAGCCTGACATCGGACGGAACTTCTATCTTTGGTTGGACGTGGAGGGAACGAGATGCATCGTAGACTGCTGGTAGCGTGTTTGGGGTTGGGCTTCATCGGTTGCGGAGGCGACAACGCGTCTCAAGTAATCGGCAATCCCGTAAACGTCTTCGATTTGTCCATGGCAAGAGGTACCGACGTGGGCGACATGACGGTGGTGACGGGCGATTCACCCGATTTAGCAATGTCCAACGCCAAAGGCTGTAACGGCGTTTATTCTCAAACGACCATCGCACAGATGCGCCAGGCCGCCATGACCGGTTGCGTCGAGCTCGATAACGTAGTGTCCATCGCGACCTCGCCAGTCAGTGCGACCAGCACGTCGATTCGCATCGTAGTGCAGGACGCAGCAGGTGGAGACTACTCCGCGATCAACGTGAGTTGCTCTTCCAAGAGCACGTCTCATCCGTGCACGGCGTTCTCCGTCGCTAAGAATATTCTCGCGGGCCGATCGGTTACGGTCCAAGGAACCTACTTCAAAGGCAGCGCGTCCAAGGGCGGCTACGAACTCCTCGATCTCGACAGCATCACCGACAACGCAAGCGGAACAGCGCCGGCACCGCAGATGGTGGCGCTCGCCGACATTGAACGAAGCGCGAACAAGACCGCCTACTGGTTTCAAAAAGTGACGCTCTCGATCGCGAGCACTGACGCGCTCAAAATGTATGACTTTTCGCCGGCCGAGTTCAAGTCGTCCACCTCCACGACCGCGTGCGGAAGTTACTACGGGTTTGGAATGCTTCCGAAGTCGGCGACCGGAACCGCGGGCGCGGCGTGCAGTGGCACGACCCAACCGGCCGCACTTACCACCGTGAATGCGAATGAAGTGTTGTTCGGAACCGACTTCCACGGCGGCTTCACCGCGAACTCCGAGTGCGGCTGCATTTCCACGAAGACGATGAAGCCCTTCCCCGGACTTCTCTCCGCAGCCAGCACACTATCCGGAACCGTTTCCGGCATTCTCTTTTACGACGCCAGCGCGGCAACGGGTTACCAGTATCTGTCGCCACTGACCACCGCCGACGCTCCGATCACCAATACCTCGATGTAGTCCACATCCGTCGAGCGCAAGGAGAAGCCATGCGCGATCCTCGCACCGTGCGAACGTCCGAGAGAACGTCTCTGGAAGACTCAGGTTTAGAGGGCCGCACCATCAAGATCCCCTTTGCGTGGCTCAACATCCCGGCGCCGAAACAGGAGCATGGGAGCATCGAAATTATCGATTTGGACGAAAGCGTGCTCTTCACCGGTGACGTCGAACTTCTGGACGAAGAGGATCTGCTCGTCGACCGGTCGGAACCCGAAGAGCGGCTTGCAGAGATTTCGCTCGATGAAATCTCAGACCACGCATCACAGGTACCGATCGAACGCTCACTCGATGTGTCGCCGGACGCGGAGCAGCCGACCTCGCGCTCGGAGCGCCGCAGGCTTATTTCCGTTGTACTCGGTTCCTTCTTCTTAGGTGGCCTCGCGTTGTTCTGGGCACTCGACGCGAGTGGTCGTTTGACGAAGCAAGGCTCGTCCCTTGCAGCCCCAAATCTGGCGGCAAAGCCGCATCCCACGCCGAAGTTCCCCGTGGTTTTGTCCCCGCGCGCGCCGGCTCAGCATTCAGCGTCTGAGGTCGTGTCGCCGGTCACTCCCAAGGAAGCCGCCCCGCGCGCAATGCCAGTGCAGTCGAATCGAGTGCGACGGTACCGACTCTCCTCGACCAAGGGTGCAGCGAAGTCATCGCATCGAATCGAGCGAGGTGAGTTCGTCGATCCGTTCGCGAAGTGATGAGCGAGATTCTTGCGAACGCGCAAAGAGGAATGTGCCGTTGCGATCTAGCGGCAGATCGATGCGCGGCGCCGGTTCAGGCGACGATGTTCACGTGAGCGCCGACTTTGGCGGACGAACTTCCGGTCGGGCTCCCCTGGGCTTTCGAAGCTTCGGCTTCCTTCGCGAGGGCTTCTTTGGCAGAAGCATGCTTCGCGACGATTTTCTTGGCCTGGACGTCACCGGCGCCCGCCTCCTTGGCGGTTTGAGCGGGCGTCTCGGTCGCTTCCCTGAGCGCCGCTTGCGCCGCGCTGCTCAGTTGAACGGTATCTTTCGGCGGGGACGACGCTGAAGGCGGTGATTTTGGAGGCGCACTTGCCTGCTGTGGAGGTGCAGTCGAAGGTGCAGACGCGGGAGAAATTTCGTTCGGCATAAGGTTACCTCTTCATTCAATCGACACAAAGAAGTCGGTTGATAAGGCGCGTGGATCGGAAACTCGGTTCCAATTGAAATGACACATGATTTCCTTGTCCAGGCCCCCGCCGACGAGCCGTGTTCGGCGTCTACGGGGTCCTCATTCACTTCCATTTCGAAACCTTTCGCGAGGCCCAAGGGACGCAGAACGTTTTCGCTGAATTGGCCTTTCAGAACCCGAGTCGTCTCAGACCTTTGCTATCCAATCTGCGTCGAAACCACCAAGGAGTATGCAGATGGACGTCACGACGACTTTGCAAAGAGCCATCTTCGAAGCGAGGCCCGGACAGCCCCGCGTGGAGCCTTTACGAGTGCCGGAAGCTCGGCCGAAGCGAGAGCGGCGCTCGTCCTACCAAGCGGCACGAAGGGCGCTGCGAGAAATTGATCGCTTGTGTCGTCTGCTCGGTCGTTTTTGACCGAGCACGTCGAGTCGCGAAGAAACTCAGAATGCCGAGGCCATGTTCGACGTGTCGATGCCGAGGGTGCGCCCTGCCAAAATCTTTGAAGACGTTTCTTAGGTGGCGTCATTCATAGGCACCCATGACGCACGTCAAGTTGAGTCGCATTTCACGAATGGTCAGCCGCTTGATTTTGATCGCCTGCGCAGGATGCTCTGCAGGGACCCTCGGGTCTGATCTCGGTGGAACCGTCGATGGAAGCGCAAGCGGAGACCTCGCGCAGACGCAGTCGGGGCATGCCATCAAGACCGTGTTTCTAATCCTCATGGAGAATCACAACTGGTCCGACNNTGTGGCTCGAGGCGGGCACCAACTTCGGCGTTCTTGATGACAATCCGCCGAGCGCGAATCATCAGAGTTCGACCGCCCATCTTGCCACCCTGCTGCAGAATGCGAACATCACGTGGAGGAGTTATCAAGAAGACATCACGGCGGGAGTGTGTCCGCTCACTCCGGTCGGACACTATGCGCCCAAGCACAATCCGTTTGTCTTCTTCGACGACTCGACCGGAAATCGGACCGCCAGCGACCCGTATTGCATTGCACACAATCGGCCGATGACGGAGCTCAATACTGATCTCACCGCGAACACGGTCGCGCGCTACAACTTTTTGACGCCCAACCTGTGTAACGACATGCACGACAGCTGCTCGCCGACAAACGACAACATTCGGCAGGGTGACAATTGGCTCGCTTCGACGGTACCGCTCATCATGGCATCCACCGCATATCAAAACGGCGGGGCCATCTTCATCACCTGGGATGAGAGCGAAGGTGGGCCGCCGGATGTCCCGATTGGAATGATCGTTGTTTCGGCCGCCGCGAAGGCAGGAAGTTATGCCGGAATGGTGAACTACACCCATTCGTCGATGCTGCGTACGACGCAGGAAATTTTCGGCGTCACTCCATTTTTGGGCGACGCAGCACAGGCGACCGATTTGAGCGATCTCTTCACTGTTTTTCCGTAGAAGCTCCCAGATCGTCGTGTTTCCGAAGCGGGGAGCCAGAGACTTGCAAGCAAGCGGAGAGGAAAATGTTGCGCGCGATTCGGCGCCCTAGGGGTTAGGCCACGATCCAATCTTCAACCCCGGCGATAGGACGTCTCGCGGCCCTGACGATTTGCCCGGACCAAGAGGGTGGCGAAAGCGGCACACCCGAGCGGCCTGAGCCAGAACTCTGTATACCTTGGAGTCCAGAACGCAAAGCTTGAGCACATGCACACGCCGATGAGCCAAAGGGCTCTTCGCCGATGTTCGCGCGCGAGAGAAAACACGGCCGCCGAAGTGGCTGCGATCGGTGTCACGATCATATAGGAGCTCGGCAAGGTTCGTGGATTGAAGAGCGTCAAGAAGGTTGCCGTCAGCGCGAGCAGGACAAGGCTTGCGCAAGGCTCGCTCCATCGTCTTCTTGCGAACCTGCAGAGTCCGAGTGTTCCCACCGCCGCGAAAAGTCTTAGGCCGAGGAGCATGGACGGACGAACGCGTAAACCGAGCGTCCACAGAAGCCCTCGCAGATCTTCGAACAGACGGTCGGGTTGGGACGAGATCACGAGTTTTGTCAGACAGTCCCGATATTGCCGCGTCACATACGAAAAATCTCCTACCAGAAAGGGCGCCAGGACAAAAAGCGCGAGGCAGGCTGACGTTCGCCAGCGCATCGGTGGATAGAGCGCCACCACCATGAGGACCATCACGATCATAATCGGCTTGAGCGAAAGCCCCAGCATCAAGAACGCGGCAGCGCGCCACCACTTTTGCTCGATGAGCGTAAGCGTCGTCAGCGCCATGATGGCGGCGATGTGCAGGTTCGCTTGTCCGCAAAGGAGGCTTCCCAAAGAGGGCGCCCACGCGATGCAGGTTGCGATGAGGAAAGTAGGGGCCGGTCTGTCAGGCGACATGCACTTCGAAAGACGCCACAAGGCGTGGCAGAGAAGGCCCCACCCAAAGCCGCGCCAAAGGAGGGCGCCCCACGGGACGCCGATCCACTCAAAGGGTGAGTACGCAATTGCGGCCTGCGGAAAATAGAGAAAGCCATCGATCGTTTTCGTTTCGTAGAGTGGAAGCTGCGCCCACCAGTTTCGGGCGGCTTCCGAGTACCAAGGAAACGCATCAAATCTGATGTGGCCGCGTATGATTTGGAATGAAACCGCGACCAGGGTCGCACACCAGATCGCAAGCGCCAGGGCCATGCACGCACGCGAGGAACCTGGGGAAATCCCGGCGGAACGGAGTGGACCTTTCGAGCTCGCCCTGCGAAGTCGAATGTTTGGCGGGATTTCGGCCAATCGAGTTCCGATAGATGACCTGATGAAGGCGCTCCCTTCAGAATAACGACGTCCCAAGCGCATCCGTGCAGCCCTTCCCCGAAGGGGGAGGCCCTGCGCAAAATGCATGCACTCCTTATTCCTTCGCGCGCCGGCGCGGTGATCTGAGGGTGGATGTCCTACTTGGTGGAACGCCTTCAAAAAATGTCAGCGCGCCGACCAACCAGAGGGCGAGTACCGGAATACACCGCCATCCGCTTCACCATGAACGACTTCTTCGGCTCCGTCCTCCGTCGACAAGAGGTTCGTTTGAAGGAATCTCGACCGGGACGTCATTCAGGTTTGATGAGACTTCTACACATCGGGCGATGGGCCGGAGGATTCCTCCTCTGCTTCCTCTTGTCCTTGCCAGCCTTGGCCGAAGCGAAGTCCCTTCCTCGGTGCGCGAGTCGGGTGCGACGTTTTCCGAAAAAGAAGCGTGCACTCGCCGAAAATACCCGGCGACCGAAGGTCACCCCGACGGGCCAGGTGACGCATTGGATGAACGACCCGCTCGGCGGACTGTAATTGAGTACGAGGTTCCGGGCTGAATGGACGAGGGAGCGGTGATGGGGAAGATGCGAAAAAGCGTGTTAATGATGGGCGCGCTTGCTGCCGCTTGCGGTCCTGCCGGTCGCGATGGAATTGCCCGAGGACCGGGCGGCGGTGACACGGTCGTCGACGCATCGTCGGCCGACTTTTCCGAGCCCGCCCTCCAATTTGGCGATGGCGGCACCATCACGCAGATCGGCTGCATCGACGCAACGACCTGTTACACGGTGTATGCGCACAGCGATGACACCCTCTACATGATTGAGCTCGCGAGCAAGGCGCTCGCGCCGATTGGCTCCTTCCACGCGCCGATGGTGGGTACCGGCAAGAATACGTTCCCCGACGTGATCACCGATCTCGCAGTGGCGCCGGACAACACAATCTATGTCATCTCAAAAACCGTGCTGTATACCGCTGATCCCAAAGATGGACACGTCACCGCCGTCGGTCCGGTGACCGCCTGCGGAAACTCCGCCGTCGCTCTGACCTTTATGCCGGATGGCAAACTCTACGCGGCAGACTACGCGGGCGCCTTCTGTCAGATCGACATCACGCAGAATCCTCCGGCGGTAAAGCAGATCGGATCTCTTACCGCTGGATTGGCGGTAGCGGGAGATTTGGTCGCGGTCGCCGATGGCACGATGTACGCCACCGCGTATCTCTTGTCTGACAAAACGGGCGGCAGCACGAACGACAACCTGCTTGTCAAAATCGATCCGACGACCGGCGCGGTTTCCTCGCAGATCGGTCCCACCGGATTCCCCAAGATGTTTGGGATCGCGTTCTCAATGGGAGAAGTGTTTGGATTCACGCACGACGGTTCGGGGACCGTGGTCACGATCGATCCCAAGACCGGAGTGGGCACGCTCTACAACAAATTCACCGACCCATCGACGGGCAAAGGCATCTCTTTTGCGGGCGCTGGCGTCAATGCCATGGTGGCGCCGCCACCGATCAACTAACGAATTCAGAGGACGGACCTGGCGAGTGCATCGCTACTGATGCTCTGCGCAAGCCATCTCTTTCTGCCGACATTCTTGCGGCCCGTCTTCGCGCCGCAGTTGGAGCATTTTCAAACAGCCGGCGCTCGTCCTCCTTTGCGTTGACCATCTTCATCGCTGCCGGGCGAAAGGGATCTCTTTTGCCATGCACCCCACCGGTAAGATGGTGGAGCTTGCCGAATAGCTGCAATCCTGTGCGTGCAAGTGGTCCCAGGCCGAGTCGCCCGCGCAGAGGCTCTTTATGGGTGGGCGACGAGATGCATGTCGATGTAGTAGCCGACCGAGGCGTTGCTGCAAACCATCTTGCCGCCGGCGAAGTCGAGGTCGGCGGCGTGCAGCGCGCAGGGGCCGATCACATCGTCGGTTGAAAACGTGTTGTGGCTGTAGATCTCGGCCGAAACCAGCGCTTGAAGTTGGTACGCCGCGATGCCGGTCAAGACCGCGGTGTCCCATTTGGGTGTGACGGTTGCCTTGACGTAGTCGGTGTTTCCCGAAACCGGCGAGGTGTCGCCCGTTTTCGGCCCGACGTAGACAAAGACCTGTGGATCGGGCAGGCTCGCGCCGATCCAGGACGTGCCATCGGGCTGCGTCGAAGGGACCATCCCGTCGTCGACGTAGAGATCCCAAAGTGAATTGGGGTCGACGGTCTTTCCGCCGCCGTCACTTGTGCCGGGCCCAAGGTCGAGCGCGGGTGGGCGCCCAGCATCGAGGGCGACCGTCGTGGTGGCCGCGTCGGATGATTCGCTGCCGGCATCGCGAGTGACACCGTCTTCTTTGCCGACGGTGGATTTGCTTGGCTGCATGCCCGGGGGTTGGGTGGTGGAGCACGCCGCGAGGAGAACGAGGCTGAGGGTGAGTTTGCGCATGCGCCATGGCTTCGCAAGCGGCGTACCACGCGGAATCGTTTATAACGCTCTGGATTCACTCGAGCGCCGTCCGGTGCGGCGGAGTGGAGGCGTACAGATGACCCCGACCGGAACAGCCGACCGCCATCGTTTGGCTGAATTCGCCTTCATCCTTCCTTCATCTTTCGGCGGCAGCAACAATTTGTGAAGTACTCGAGGGGGGCGGCGACATTCATACACGTCGCCTTCTTTCTAGAATCCACACCGGGAGGACTTGATCGTGCGCCATGTCTATTCGCTCGCTTTTTTCCTTGTGGCTTGTGCGCCCGGCGGGAGAAACGGAGTTCCAAGGACCGCGACGACCGGAGCCGGCGACACCGCCTCCGACGGGGGAAGTGCCAACATTCCGAGTTGTAATCAATTCAACCCAAGTCCGGACGGAGATCAGGATAGCGACGGCTATACGCCGGCACAGGGCGACTGCAACGATTGCAATCCGTCGATCAATCCCGGCGCGATTCAAATTCCGGGGGACATGACCGATTACGCCTGCAACGGAAAGCCGGGTACTCTTCCGTCTTGTGACGCGAGCAATACTGGACTTCGGGACGCGACCTCGCTCGCGGGCGCGTTCGAGCTGTGCGATCCGCGCTTCTTTTTGAGCGCGACCCTCCTTGGGCCGTCGGACAAGCGGGCGCGAAAAGTGAAAGCTACTTTTGGCGTGCTTCCGCCGCGTGCCGGTCAGAACATGGCGCTGCTCTCGACGGGAATTGCGGCGGACAAAAACGATCCCGATTTCGATTCGTTCAACGAAGAAGATCCCGGCACCGACCTCAGCGACTCGAACACGCAGCCGAATCCGCTCCCGATGTTGCCCGGCGTGTCGGGCTGCAGCCAGACGCAACCCGATACCGTCTACGACTATTCGGAGCTGGTGGTGAAGCTCAAGGCGCCTAGCAACGCCAACTCCTTCTCCTTCGACTTCCAGTTCTTCTCCGCCGAGTACCCGGTATTTGTTTGCACCGAATTCAACGACGAGTTTTTGGTCTTGCAGGAATCGGACAAGGAGTTTGGAGCGCCCACCAATATTGCGTTCGACATGCAGAAAAATCCGGTCACCATCAACAATGGCTTTTTTGCGGTGTGCACCAACGACAAATCCAAGCCCGAGACGCAGCACTGTCAACATCCGGTGAGCGATATCAAGGGAACCGGCTTTGAAGATTCCCCGGGTCCCGAACAGATTCCCGGCGGTTCGACGGGCTGGCTGACCACGACCTCGCCCGTAGCTCCCGGTGAAAATGTGACGCTTCACTTCATCCTGTTCGATGAAGGCGATCACATCCTCGATTCGGCCGTACTCCTCGACAACTTTCGCTGGGGAACCTCGGTCGTCACTGTCCCGTCCACCACGCCGATTTTCTAACGTCTGTTTTAGTGGATGAGGATCTGTTGCCTGAACAAGGTCCGGCGGTCGTCAGCCTTTGGAAAAGGTAGTTCGCGGCCGGATTGCCGAGCACGACCAAGCGTCCCCCCTACACGCCTCGCTCATCGGCCAAGTTCTTGTAGGCCCGGACGGCCGACTCGACAGCGAATCAGGCGAACTGGCCAAGCCATCGAACACTCTCATCGGATGAGGCTGCGTCGCCTGGCGAATCTACACACATCACCGTCGGTGTTAAGGTTTTCAGGTCCTTGATCAGTTGCTGAGCACGGCGCCGGCGATCACCAAAATCGGCCGATCCGATCACCTAGGACTTTGATCACGACGCTGGATCATCGAAATGCTCTTTCCCCTTTTCCCTCATGGCCTTCTGTGGCTTCTTCCGAGTGATCGCCCGCTCCGATTTTGGTGATCGGCGCGTTCCGATTTTGGTGATCGCCATGCTCCGAAACCCGCAATCAGTAATTTAAGGAGCGCTTTCCGCCTTGGGTACAGCAGCGATTGTCGCGGGCACGTCGAAGATCTGCCGAATGGCTAAAACCAGGATGAAGATACAAGAGAGGGGTCTCAGCCAATGCGTGGTCAGCTTCGGACTACCACACCAACAGAGCAGGACCGCAAGGAACACCCACGCGCGCCGATCGCGCTGCATGAACAAGATCGCCGCCGGCACCGCAATCGCCGGTGTCAAGATAGCGTAGGAGTTCGGCTGGGTTCGCGGATTGAAAAGCATAAGATAGACACCGCCGATGACCAACAGGAGGACGCTCGCGATCGGCTCCTGTCGATGTTTTCTGATACCGAACGCCAAGAACGCAGCGCCAACCCCGGCGCAAACTCGCAGTGCAAGGAAGACTGGGTTCGAAATTCTCCATCCGAAAGCCCTCGCAAAACCGCGCACGTCCTCGAAGTATCGATTCGGCTGCGCCGAGATGGCTAGCTTGGCGAGACAGCCGCGATACTGGGCCTCGACGTACGAGAGCGGCGCAATCGCGGCCGGCAATGCGATGACGAAGGCAGTGGCCATCACAGTGCGCCACCTCATTGGGGGATACTGGACCCAAACGAGCAGCACCATCGGAGCAACGATGGGTTTCAACGCCAACCCGAGCATCA
>PLXG01000377.1 GCA_003153195.1 Myxococcales bacterium | reverse complement strand
GATGACTTCGTGCGCGCCGACGCCGTTCATGCGGTCGTAGACACCTTCGCCTTCTCGGTCGAGTCCGCCTTCGACCATGAGCGCGGGAAACTTGTTGGGAAATACGCGCAAGCTCCAGCCCGGCGCGTTCTGTCGCGAGGCTGGCCCATCGGCGGGGCGATAGGACAAGAGCTCGCCCGGCGTCTTGTCTTCATGCCCGGGACAGAACGGGCACATGCCCTNNGGCCGACGATCGGATCTTTGCGTAGCTCTGGCATTTGATTTTAGCCCGTCAGAAGGACTTGGCTTCGATGCTGACGGTAGCCGAAAACGGCTTGGCAGGCGAGAGCTCGATATTTCGATACGCCGCCAGCAGCACCGATGCCTGATAGGTGCGTTCGAAACCGCTCTCCGACTGCGACGCCGCCTCGAGTGGATAGCGCCAAATGGATGCGTTCGGTCCGCCGGAAATGCGTACGTCGAAGCGATCCCATTCATTGACCATCTCCAGCGCCTGTCCGGCGTCAGTCTGGCCGCGCGACACCATCTTGCGCTCGTCTTTCGAGAGGTCGCGTCCGACGATGCGGTAATAGCGATCGGGCGCGTCGCCGGCGAGCAGCGTCAAGCTCGATTCAGGCGCGAAGAAGACCTTGGCCACGCGATCGCTCGAGATCGAATAGCTGCAGGAGATCTTCGAGCCTTCGAGCGTGATGGTCTTTTCGATCTTCACGCGCGTGCCGCCGACATCGCCTTGACGTTCGAGCTTGGCCCAGGCCCGCTTGTCGTCGGCGCCGGTCGAGACGATCGAATAGACCGCCGTCGGAAAATCGCCCAACTCTTCGTACTGTCCGCGCGAGAGCGCGTCGAACTCGGTCTTTTCGGCGAGGAAATGATCGACGAAGGTCAGCCGCAGATGGCGATCGTACACCAGCAGATCGTCGAGCCCTTCGGTTTTCACTTCGGTGAGATCGTGAATCGACTTCACCCCTTCGCCGCCGGCGTCGGCACCTTTTTTGTGGCGCTCGGCTGCTTCCCGAAGCCGGCCGTGATATCCCTCGGGCCGTCGTCCGAGCACATTGCCCAAATTGAAACGTTTCTCGCGATAGTCGAGCTCGTAGATCGCGCCGCCCAAAGACGGCTTGATGTAGGCCGCGAACTGCGAGTTCGAAAGCAGGATTTCGTTGTCGAAGTCGGCGTCGAGATCGCGCACGTCCGCTTGCGGCGTCTGACCGATACCGAGTACGCGATCGGAGATCATCTCCGCTTCGATCAAGTGGTGATAGACGGTGTCGCGCAGGTAGTTGAGGTAGAGCCCGCCGAACAGTCCGTGCCAGTAGCAGCAGTTGCACTGCGCGCGGTAGAGCTCCTGGTGCGCGCGCGCGAGCTCTTTGTCGGGCGCCGCCTGCGCCAGCTTGGGGATCGATAAATCGGCCACTTCGGTGGCGCGCTCGATCTTGTCTGACACCAAGATCATCTTCTTGTGCATGAAGTTCGCTTCGGGATATTTGGCCAAAAATCCCTGCCAAATTCCGCCGCGTATGAACGGACGCGCTCGCTCGAGCTCGCCGCGATCTTGGAGCCCCTTCCGCACCGCCAGATAGCTCTTTTGGGCTTCGGCGGGGAGCGCCCACTCGCCCATCTCTTCGTACGACGCCGTCGGCAAATAGACCCGACCGGTCGGTCGATTGTTCTTCAGAAATTCGCTGAAGGTGCTGGTGCGAATCACGTCGGTGCGCTCGCCGATGAGCCGAAAAAATTCGCGCAGCCAACCTTTGCCCCACACCCACTCTTTGGTACGCGGCCAGACGCCGAACTTTTCACCGTCGTCGCCGTAGGTGACGCCATCGGTCCCGGCCGGCGATTCATCGGCCAACTTTTCGATGACCTTGATCGTTTCCCAGGCTTCGAGAAAGGGAATTCCGTCGCGCAGATTTTTGTCGATGGGAAAGAGCGCCAGCGGTGTGCCGGCTTTTTCGGTGATGTAGTAGCCGCGCAGCGCACCTTCCATGCCGGCAGAGCGAAAGTGTCCGTCGTCGACCAGCGTGTACTTGAGCCCGCAATCGGCGATCAGCTTGGCGAGCGATGGCTCCCACACCCGTTCTGCCAACCACATGCCTTCCGGGCGCACGCCGAAATGTCGCGAAAGATACGTCGACATCATTTCGATCTGTCCGCGGGCGTCACGCTCCGGCAACACCGCCAGCATCGGCTCGTAAAATCCGCCGCCCAGCAGCTCGGCCTGTCCGCGCTCGACCAGCGTGCGCATTTTTTTGAAGTAGTCCGGCCGCTCGCGCTCGATCCATTCGAGCAGCGCGCCGGTATGATGCAGCGACACCTTCACGTGCGGAAAATCGAGCACGGTATCGACCAGCGGCGCGTAACAGTCGTTGTACGCGTTCTCGAACACGTGCCCGAAGTTGCCGTCCGGCTGATGATTATGAATTCCTAAGAGCAGCGTGATGGGGCGCATGAAGGAGCGCATATCCTACGCATTGACGTCCGGTTTTCAACGGTATTGACGCAGGTGCGAGTTACGCTTCTAAGTGGCTGATATATAATGCTACTTAGG
>PLXG01000205.1 GCA_003153195.1 Myxococcales bacterium | reverse complement strand
TGAACGCGCCCTTCTTGTAGCCGAAGAGCTCCGACTCGATCAGGTCCTTGGGAATCGCGGCGCAGTTGATCTTGATGAACGGATTGTTTCGTCGAGACGAGTTCAGATGCAGCGCGCGCGCGATCAGCTCTTTGCCGGTGCCCGATTCTCCGGTGATCAGCACTGTCGACGGCGTGTCGGCGACCTTTTCGATCACGCCGAACACTTGCTCGAGTGCCAGCGACTGCCCGATCAAACCGAAGCGTCCGCGCCCGTTGTCGTCTTGCGAATGGAGATGCTCGCGCGACTCGAGCTCGTGCTGCTTGATCGCTTTTTGCACGACCTGGCGAATCTGACTCTGCTCGAACGGCTTTTCGACGTAGTCGAAGGCGCCCAGCTTCACCGCCTCCACCGCCGAATCGACCGAGCCGTGCGCGGTGATCATGATGACCGGAATCCGCGGATGCTCGGTGGTCATCCGCCGAAGCACGCCCATCCCGTCGAGCTTGGGCATCTTCAGATCGGTGATCAGCGCTGCCACGCCCGGTCCGACCATGGCCATCGCCGCTTCGCCGTCGGCCGCTTCCACAACTTCATACCCGTCGCGCGTGAGAATCGCACCGAGCACCTTGCGCAGGTTGAGCTCATCATCGGCCAAAACAATTCTGGTGCGCAACGCGACCATTCGATGCTGTTATTGCGTCTTCTTGGCGTAAATGCCGACGCGATAGTCGCCTTTGCCGGCGATCTTTCCCTGCACTTTGTATATCCCCATCATGGTTGGACAGTGACCGATCATGGCGTTCGGCGTGTCCGACTTCGACTCGGTGATGCGACGATTGTCGGGACCCCAAAGGTAGAGATACATTTTTTTGACCGTCTTCGGATCGCCACAGCCGACGATCCAATAGCACGTTCCCGGCGAAAGCGCGGTCGACCAATCGGTGCGATCGCCCATTCCTTGAAAGTGCGGAGCAACGCGCGTCGATCCTGGCGCGGCGATCGAGGCCTGCTGATCGCATACAGCACCGAGATCGAGCGCTGGCGGCGGAGCGGCGCGTGGCGGCGCTGGTTTGGAGTAAACCGCGACCGCATATTGTCCGTGGCCTTCACCGGTCTTGGCTTGCAGATGAAACATGCCCGGCACCTCGGGACAGTAGGTCATGGTGACCACCGGCATGTCGGGCTTGGCATCGGCCACGCGTTTGTTCGCCGGATTCCACAAATAAAAATAGAGGTGCTTCACTCCGGCGCCACCGACGCCGCTGAACCAGTAACATTGCGAAGGATCCAGCGCCAGCGACCAATCGGTATGGCCATCTTCTTCGGTGGACGCGCCTTGATAGGCAGTCACTTTATTGCTGCCCGGTGCCACCACCAGCGCCTGCTGGTCGGCCGCCACGTTGAGGTCTTGCGCGCGCGCGATCGTCCCGACGCCGATTCCAAGACTCACCACCATTGCCAACACGAACGTTCGCATCACCAACCTCGCAATTGTAGGTGCTCAAGATACCGGAAACGGATCGCTTGTGACACTAAAGCGCACTTTAAACAGATGGTGGGCGATGTCACACTTGATTCGTCTCGTCCACTGCCGGCAGCACAACGGTGAAGCTGGAGCCGACGCCGATGCGGCTGCGCACTTCGATGAGCCCGCCGTGGTTCTCGATGATGCGTTGGCTGATCGGCAAGCCGAGACCGGTGCCTTTTTCTTTGGTGGTGAAAAACGGAATAAAGAGGTTTTTCAAATTGGTCTGATCGATTCCGTTGCCGGTGTCGCGAAATCGGACTTCGAGAAATTGTGCCGGCGCACCGCGACGGCCGCCTTTGCGTAGCGAGGTGGAGATGGTCAGCTTTCCTCCTTGAGGCATGGCCTGCACCGCGTTGATGGCCAGGTTCAAAAAGACCTGACGCAGCTGCTCGGCGTCGGCGCGCGCGCGCGGGAGATTTTCACCGAGGGTGAGGCCGACCTCGACCGGGGTGCCGCCGGCCACCGTCTCAGGCGTGATGAGCTGCGCGGTCTTGCGTACCACTTCGTTCACGTCGAGTGGGTTGAGCTCGCCGCGGTAGGGGCGCGCGTAGTCGAGAAACTGCGAGACGACCTTGTTCAGCCGATTTGCCTCTTCGATGATGATGGAGAGAAATTCGTGCGACTCCGACGGGTTCGCGTCGGACGAAGTGGGCTCGAGCAGCTGCGCCGCGCCCTTGATGGCGCCCAGCGGATTACGAATTTCGTGCGCCAGGCCGGCGGCCATTTCGCCCAGCGCCGCCAATCGATCGCGCTCCTTCATGCGATCGTAGAGCTTGGAGTTCTGGATGGTGATGGCGATCTGCGCCGCCAACCCACGAAAGAGATCGATCTCGTCGGTGGCGTAGGCTTCGCGTAGACGTTCATCCTTCAAACACAAAAATCCGAGGATCTGATCGTCGGCGCTGATGGGAATGCACAGCGCCGCGTTGATCTCGACCAGCGCCCGCGCAATGGCGTCGATCTTTTCCTCGTCGGCTTCGGAGGCGGTACGCACCGCCAGGGTGTGCTCGCGTTCCAGCTGCTCGATGGCGATGGGACCACGCGACAGTCGCTCGAAAAATGGGCGACGTGCAGCGGCGTCGATGCGATCGACCGGACTCGGCCCGAAGCTTCCAAGCAGATCGTAACCGCCTCCGTCGGCGTCGACCAGGTAGAGCGCGCCGTGGGTGGCGCGACGAGAGGCGTCCAGCGTAGCGATGGTGACCCGCGTAGCCTCTTCGATGTCGATCACGTTGGTGAGCTCGCCGCGCAAGGTGGCGATGCGCGCCTGCAGCTCGTACTTCTCCTGAAACATCCACTTCTGAATGCGCTCTTCGATGACAGTGCGCAGCGGCTCGAACAGAATCAAAATAACGAAGGACGCCACCAGCGTGTTGAAGAAGAAGATGCCGTTTTGTACCGGCACCCACGCGACGATGAGCCCGTAAATGGCAGACAAAATGAGCACCATGGTGGCCAGTACCGCCATGCGGCCCAGCACCTCGTTGAGATCGAGCAGACGGTAGCGAAACAGCGTCTGCGAAATGAAATACATATAGATGATGATGAAGACGTTGCTGATGGCGGGGAACGAAAGCGCAAAATCCACCGCGGCCAGCGTGATGCCGACCACGCCGCCGACGAGCAGGTAGGCGAGACGCGTTTTTTCGACGCTGGCCAGCGTGCGCCGGTAGCGCTGATAGATGGTGAGCATCGACGCGTAGAGCCCGGCAAAAACATAGGCGAACAGAAGCACGTTGAAGATGAGCGTGTGGTGGAGCGGCTTGGCGAAGATGAACGCGTAGGCGATCGCACCCACGAAACCGGCGGCGCCCACCACCATCCAGCGCGGCATGGGGCCGACCCGCTCTTCCCCGAAGCGAACGTCCGCCAAAAACGCGCGAAAGAATCGATTCCAGGCGATCGGGATGGGCACCGCGGCCAGGAGCGCCAGCCGGTGCGCGGTCTCCGAGTCGAGCGTGCTGGCGAGGAAGATCGCGGTGTGCCAAAGGCAGAGCACCGCCGATAGCACCGCGAACAGCCGATAAGATCGCTGGCGGCGATCGCGAAGCAAAACCGACGAGCCGATGGCGAAGGTGACAATGGCGGCCAGCAGCGCGGAAAGTGACTGAATGGTCACGGGCCGAATCCTAAC
>PLXG01000387.1 GCA_003153195.1 Myxococcales bacterium | reverse complement strand
CACCGCGTGTTTGCGCAAAATGTCGTAACCACCGTAGTGCGCCACCTCTTCTCCGTCGTAGGCGACGAACACCAGCGTGTAGCGCGGCTTGGCTTCACGTGCGCGCCGTTCCGCAATGGCCAAGAGCGCCGCGATGCCACCGCCGTTGTCGCTCGAGCCGGCGAACCAAGTGTCGAAGTGCGCGCCGATCACGATCTCGCCACCGGCGTCGCTACCGAGAATTTTGCCGACGATGTTTTCACCCTGTGAAGGAACGCTGTGTACGGTCACGTCCATGGTCACTTGGACGGCGCGGTTTGCGCTGAGCGCGGCCTTGAGCGTGGTGCCGTCGTCTTGCCCGATGGTGAGCGCCGGAATGGGTCCCATCGATTCCCAACTGCGGCGGACCGATCCGATCTGACGCAAATTGTCTGACGCGGTCGATCCGTACAGCATGGCCACCGCGCCGGCCTCGATCACGTTTTCATACTGAGTCGAACGATGATAGGTGGTGGCGCGATCGACCAGGGCCACCTTGCCGTGGAGATCTACTTTGGCGATCTCGGCGGCGGTGGCGAAACCGACATAAAGCAGATCGGCATCGACCACGCCTGGCCCAGAGCCCTCGAACACGTCGAAGCCGATGGTTTGCGCTGCGCCATCGAGGGTTACTCCCATCGTGGCGGCATCGACCACGTGGCGTGGGAATTGGAACGTCTCAAGCGAGATCTCTTTTAGTCCGGCCTTCACGAAGCGAGTGTGCACGTACGCGGCGGCGGTGGCGCCGGGGTCGGTGCCGACACGTTTCTCGCCGAAGGCTTCGAGCTCGGTGAGCGTGCTCATGAGGGCGCTCGGATCGATCGGCGGCACTGGCGAAGTCCCTCCGCACGAGGCGCAGACCAACGCGAGGAGCAGGACGGAGCGCATGCCGCATTCATACTTCATGGGCGGGATCCTCACAACCAAACCGCTCCCAGCGACGAGCAGACGCTCGCTCGCTAACCGATTGACATTGCCTTTCGCGCGGTGATAGCGTCCTCGCGAATTGCTGAAGCCATTCGCACAACTAGAACAATGACGCCGGGCACGCTCGATAGACGTGATGCCGATTTCGGCGGATATCTGCGGGTGTTCCGTGTCCGTGCCGGTCGGTCGCTCGCCGACGTCAGCCAAATTACCAAGATCAAAGAAGCGACCCTCGATGACCTCGAGCACGGCCGCATCGATCATTTGCCTGCGCAAGTGTTCGTGACCGGGTTCATTTCGGCGTTCGCTCGCGCGGTGAGCGCCGATGAGCAGGAGGCGCTGTCGCGCTACCACCATCATCTCGACGCCAAGGCGTCGCGCGCGCGGATCGAAGCGGCGCGGGAGGCGCAGGCGCGCTACGGTAACGACGAGAACGAGTCGCCGGTGCGCGGCCGATTGGGACTCGCGGTGGTGGTGTTTCTGATCCTGCTCGTGGCCACGCTCACGCTGTCGCTCCTGCTCAGGCGCGATCAGCCGAGCGCCGGAGATCTCTCGTCCCGCACTGTTTCAGGCGTCGCCACCTTCGTCAGCTGATCGCTCGCGTCTTGTCCGCTTTTTGCTAAGCTTTCGGCCATGCGCCGTCTGGTCACACCCGCGATCGTTTTACGAACGATCGTCTACGGCGACTCCGATCGAGTGGTCACGCTGCTCACGCGCGATCACGGCAAACTGACGGCGATCGCGCGCGGCGCGCGCAAGAGTGTCAAGCGATTCGGCGCCGGCCTGGGCCTTTTCGGCATTGGTGAAGCGGTGGTGAGTGAGCGCAATTCCGACAGCGGCGCGGAGATGGGCACGCTCGAACGCTTCGATGCGCGCAGCGGATTCCCCGAGATCTTGCAAGACGTCATCAAAGTGGCGCACGGTGGATATGCTTCCGAGCTAGTGCGTGAGCTCAGTCCAGCCCGCCAGCCCGAACCACGAGTGTTCGACCTGCTGGTGGCGTTTCTCGAGCGGCTGTCGCACGGCGCGCCGCGGGTGGAGCGACTTCGCGCGTTCGAGCTCGCGCTCCTCGACGCAGTGGGGCTGCGGCCCGAAATCCTGCGCTGCATCGGCTGTGACAGCGAGCCGGAGGCCGGATTCTTCGACGTGGTGCGCGGCGGCCTCATCTGCGCCAATTGCCATCACGGCGGCGCCGGAGATTTTCTTTTGGAGGCGCCGGTGCTCGAGGCTTTTCGGCGACTTCAGCGCGAAGGCGACGACGAATCTCGGCCGCTCGGCGCCGGTGAAAATCGTTCAATGCGGCAGGCGCTCGGCGCGGTGATCCTCGGCCACGTCGGCCGTCCGCTCAAATCGCTCGAGTTCATTCATAAGATGAATCAGGCGTGACCGACATGCTCCGCAGCACCGACGTGCTCTGTTTCGGCGAAGCGCTGATCGACTTTTTTCCGCCCGCGCCCGGACAGACGCTGGTCGACTGCGACGTCTATCACCGGCAGCTCGGCGGCGCGCCCACCAATGTCGCGGTAGGGCTGGCGCGACTGGGTGTTCCCGTCGGTGTCATGACGCTGGTAGGTCCCGACGATTTTGGACTGTACGTCCGAAATAAGTTGGCCACCGAAGGCGTCGACGTTCGCGGCGTCGGCACGCACCCGAGCGCCAAAACTGGAATCACCTTCGTAGAGGTCGCCGTCGACGGCCATCGTCGCTTTCTATTTTTTCGTCACCCATCGGCGGATCAGATGATCGCCGAGGACGATGTCGACGCCGATCTGGTGAAGGCCGCGCGCATCTTTCACTTCGGATCGTCGACGCTGAGCAAGCAGCCGGCGCGAGACGCGACCTGGAAGGCTGTAGCCATCGCCAAGTCGCATGGGCGCTTGATCTCGTGCGATCCGAACTGGCGCGCCCATCTTTGGGAAGATCGCGCAACCGCTCGCGCCGAGCTGCAAAGGCTCACCGAATGTGTCGACCTCATCAAGATCTCCGAGGAGGAGCTGGTCGAGATTGCCGGAACTGCCGACGTGGAAAAGGGTGCCGCCGAAATTCGTCGGCGGGGCGCGACGCTGGTGCTAGTGACGCTCGGCGAAAAGGGCGCCTATTACGATGCGCCGCTCGGCACCGGCTGGGTACCGGGCGTAAAGGTGAACGTGGTCGACACCACCGGCGCCGGCGATGGGTTCGTGGCGGGATTGCTCGCGGCGCTGCTGCCCAAGTTGAGTGAACGCTCGCTGGTCGAGCTGTCACGCGCGGAACTGGAATCGGCGGTGGTGCGAGGAAATTGGGTGGGCGCGCAGGTGGTCACTCAGCTCGGCGCGACGGCGGGATTGCCGCGCGTGTGACGGGTGCGTCTAGGCCGGTCCGCTTGACGAAGTGGGCCAGGCGCGCAATAAGGTCCGCATGTCCGGTCTCGGCTCACAGATGGACGCCCGCGAGCGACTCGAACGGCTGCACCTGGCGCTCGAAGCGGCGGTCGAGCAGCTCACCTATGCGCAGCAAATTGCTACACGAAACAGCGACATGACGTCACCGCCGACGGAAGTATTGACCATCGAGCGGCTGCTCGGCGACGCGACCGGCTTGCGAAATCGAATCCGCGAGCAATTCATGAGGTTGCTCGCCAAGCCAACCTTGAACATCATTAAGTAGATGGATCGCGTAAAAGCAGAAGACCCGAAGGCGGAAGAGCGACTCTTCGAAGCGCTCAAGAGTCACCGCAAAGGCGGCGAGCTGGTGAAGGTCACGCGCGCCGATGCGGTGGCGTGGACCGGCATGCCGCAAGCGCAAGCGGAGCCGGCGCTCAAGAATTTGGTTCAGCGCTATCGCAGCCATCTGGCGGTCACCGATTCGGGCGAGCTCATCTACGAGTTCGATCCCGCGCTCGAAAGACGCGATCAGATTACGCTTGGCGAACGGCTGCGGGCAATCGGCGCATTCGGCTGGCGAGCGTTCAAAGAGATTTTCAAAGTCTGGATCATGGTCACCCTGGTGGCGTACGTCGTCGGATTTTTTCTGATGATGATGGCGCTGGTCTTGGCCAAGTCGTCGCAGGATCGCGACGATCGTCGCGGCGGCGGCGGAATGGACATGTTTTGGATCTGGTATCTGCTCATGCCCGATCTCCGCCCGGCGGGATACGGCGGCTACGGCGGCGGCTATCGCGCGCTGCCCGCCAAACCGAAGACGCCGGGAAAACGATTCTATGTTTCAGTGTTCGATTTCGTGTTCGGCCCGACGGCGCCGACGATCGATCCGCGCGCCGGCGATCGTCAAATCATTTCATTTTTGCGCTCGAAAAAGGGGCGCATGGTGTCGTCCGACTTGGTCGCGCTCACCGGAATGTCGTACCTCGAGGCCGATCAAGAGCTCACGCGGCTGATGGTCGAATACGACGGTGAGGTCGAAGTCGCCGAAGATGGAACGCTTATCTACGTATTCCGTGAGCTCCTGTTGGGCGCCGGCACGTCGACACCGATGGGACAGCTGGGCGTCGCCAGCGCGACGAGCCTGGTGACGCATGATGATTGGAAACCAGTGTGGCAAGCGCCGCTCGCCGATCCGCCCATGACCGCCAATTCGGCCGGCGCCAACGCCGCCATCGTCGGATTCGCCGGCTTCAACCTCTTTGCATCGTTTGCCATCGGACCGGTGTTTCTACAGGCGAGCCATCACGCGGGCGATCCGCTGTGGGATTTTTTCGTGGTGCTGTTCCCGATGATCTTTTCGATTCTATTTTTCACCATTCCCGTCGGTCGCTGGATCGCCGAGCGAGGTAGGCGCGGCAAGCGAAAGCGCGCACGGGTTCGGTGCGAGCTGCTCAAGCAGATCTGCGAAGCGCGCGGCGCCTCGATATCCGCGGTCGATCTGGCGAAGACGGCCGCCGAGCGCTGCAAAGTCAGTCAAGCGCAGGCCACGGAGATCCTCGAAGAGCTGCGCGCCGATCTAGAGGGCGACGTCGACACCAGCGAGCACGCCGGCGACGGGGTTCACTACATTTTTCCGCGACTCACCGAAGAAGAACTGGCGGTCGATCGGGCGCGCAACGAAGCCAAAGACGAACGCATCGGTCAGGTCGTCTTCTCGTCGGAAGACGCGATTTCCTAAGCGGANNTCCTAAGCGGAAGACGCGATTTACTGAGCAGTTCGCGCCGGCGGCTCAGTTGCTGGTGAGCTTTTCGAGCGACGCGATGAACTTGCGCGGATCGATCGGTTTTTTCACCAGCAAATCGACTCCGCGCCGGCGAATCTCGTCTTCGTCCAGGTTGAATCCCCATCCGGTGATGAGCGCGACCGGAATCGCCGGCGAGGTGGCTTTGACCCAACCGGCCACTTGCCAGCCGTTCATGTCCGGCAGTCCGAGGTCGGTCAGCACCAGATCGAACGTTCCTCGACCGAACGCCTGAATTCCGGCGCCGCCCGACTCGGCGGTGGTGACCACGTATCCCGACAGCTCGAGCAGCGACATCATCGCTTCGCGATTGTCGGGATCGTCTTCCACCAGCAGAAT
>PLXG01000122.1 GCA_003153195.1 Myxococcales bacterium | reverse complement strand
ACATCCGCGGATTGAGCCCTGCGAACACGCAGCTGCTCATCGATGGCATCGAGGTGCCCATGATCTTCCATTTCGGTGATCTGCGACCGGTAGTACCGCTGGGCATTCTCGAATCCACTGCGTTCTATTCGGGGAACTATCCCATCGAATACGGTGACGCCACCGCGGGATTGATCGCAGTAACCACCAAGTCCGAGCCTGTCCCGCGGCTAACCGGCTACCTCGATGTGAACTGGGCCGACCTGAGCGCGGTCTTGAGTGTACCGCTGAAAAAGAAGCGGCGGATGTCGCTCACGCTCAGCGGGCAGTTCAGCATGCTCGATCGGGTTTTGAACGAAGCGCTCCCGCACAATGGAACCGTGAGTATCGACAATCTTCCGCGCTATTGGGACGCGCAGCTGTCGTGGATCTACCGCCCCGCGCCAAGCTTGAGGCTGAAGTTCTTGGCCCTTGCGTCACATGACGACCTGGTCGACTGGTTCGGAAACACTAGCTATGGAGAACCTGCGCAAGGAACGTACGTGCTCAAGACGCAGTTTTATCGCGGCATCGTCTCTGCGGAGTGGAATCCAAGCGAGCGTTTCTCTTCTCAGATCGTGCTTGGTGGGGGGCTGGACAAGACCGAGCAGCACAGCCCCGAGTACGACGTGAACTTGCTCAAGCTGCAGGTCCGACCGTCGCTACGTGCGCGGCTCTGGCGGCAGCTCTGGCTGAACTTCGGTGTCGACTACTTGGCCGAGCAGCTTCGTGACTCGTCCCTCGCCGAGAGTGCGGCGCCCAATTCCACGACATCTTCGGGAACGATCCAGCTCAACAAACACTCTTCGCACCTGGTCGGCGCCTATCTCGCCTTCGACTGGCTATTGTGGAAACGGCTTCAGCTCCTGCCGGGGCTCCGCGTCTCCTATTCGACCCTGGCGAAAGAAACGCTTGTCGATCCGCGCATCGTCGTACGACTCGACCTCTTGAAAGGTCGAAAAGGCGCCGCGAATGTGGCCATCAAAGTCGCGATCGGTGGGTACCATCAACCTCCGTCGCTGCTTCAGTCGAGCAGCCAGATCGGAAATCCTTCCCTATCGGCAGAGTCGTCGATCCACTATCTGTGGGGACTCGAGTATCGCCCGATTCGGCAGCTGATGATCGACCTCGCCGGATTTTGGGTCACTGAAAACGACGTTATCGTTCGCACGTCGAGCACGACGACGCGAAACGGGACACCGGTACCTCAGGTTTTTAACAATCAAGGCTCTGGTAAGACGCGGGGCGTCGAGCTGTTTATCAGACAAGAACTCTGGAAAGGGCTCGAGGGATTTCTCTATTACACCTACTCGGTGTCCGACCTGTCTTCCGCTTCGGGGCAGGCCGAGACCACGTCCTCCTATGATCAAACGCACGTGTTCGGCGCCATGCTCTCGTATCTCTTTCCGAGGGGCTTCAAGCTGCGTGCGCGTTTCCAGTATGCGACGGGTTTTCCGACAACTGGCATTGTCGATAGTATTTTCAACTCCTCGAGTAATCAGTTTCAATCCATTTCAGGCACGACCCTTGGTGATCGCATCCCCGATTTCTCCCAGCTCGATCTTCGGCTCGACAAGATCTGGACGCTTAAATGGGCAACCATCAGCGCGTATTTGGATGTTCGGAACGTCTACAATCGCAAGAACGTGGTCACTTCGTATTCGTACAACTACGATTACTCGCAACGATATGCGCGCACTGGCATTCCGATTCTTCCCATGTTTGGAATGCGCGCCGACTTTTGAGTCTTGATTACTTTCGTAGGCGCTCAGTCGGTGGAGGCGCTACATTCGCGGGCGGCGCCAACGGTGAGATGGGAATTTTCAGTTCTCCGTCGACGTCCCGCGCTCGCATGGCTGCTTCCGCCCGTCTGACCTCGTCCGCATCGCGCTGCGCTTCGAGCCAGGTCAGGTTGATCTCTTCGAGCAGTCCTCGTTTTCGCCGATAATCTACCTGCGCATCATAATCTCGTTCGTCACGAAACGCGGAGTATCGCTCCATGAACTCCCGCCTCTCACGCACCTTCCGCTCGAAGATTCGGCGCAGATCACTCGGATCCTTTATGACGTAAGGCGTGAGCACAATAAGCAGGTTTTGTTTGCTTAACGTTTTTGTGGTGTGTTTGAACAAGTAACCGAGGAGCGGGATGTCTCCAAGCAGGGGTGTCTTGTCGACCGACTCTGAAACTTGCTCCTTGATCAACCCACCGAGGACGATCGATTGCTGATCGCGCACGGTGATGATCGATTTGATCGCCCGTTTGGTGGTCGCAGGCCCGAGACCATTATAGTTCGGGTTCGCTACGTCGGAGATTTCGCTATGAATCTCGAGGCGAACGAAATCGGAATCGTTCACATGCGGGGTGATCTCGAGTTTGAGCGCGACGTCCTGTCGCTGAACCGATGTCCCAAGGCTGAATCCTATTGCAGCTGCGGAAGCGCCAGACGCACCCGACCCACCGAGCGCTCCCGCACCGAGCGCTCCAGGGAATGGAAGATTCTGTCCAACGGATAGCTCTGCTTTCTCGTTGTCGGTCGTAAGGATGTGAGGCATCGACAAGACGTTCACGTCTCCGTTGTTCTCGACTGCCTGGAGGAAGACCGAAAAGCTGGGAATCGATGTTCCCGCGGGAAGGCCAAGGATACTATTGGCGCCGGGAATCGGCGGTCCGCGCAGCCCAACCGCCAGGCCAGAAAGCGCCGAAGGGTTGAACGAAAGTGAGTTGACCGAGCTGTTCGGCTCTGACGCGCCATAGAGCAGCGACTGCGTGGAACCAGACCCAACTGTACTGCCAGTATGTCCCGCCGCTCCCAGATTGCGCGTTTTGTCGATAGACACTTCGAGAATCGTAGCTTCGATGAAGACCTGTCGTCGCGGTATGTCGAGCTTGCGAACCAATTCCTGGAGCGTCACGAAATCATGGCCCATCGCGAGCACCACCAGCGAGTTGGTCGGCTTGTCCGACGCGACCCGGACCTCTTCTTCGAAGACGCCGACCTGCGGCGCGGCGGTGGTGCCAGCGGGCGAGGTTGGTCCTCCTGTTCGGCCGGCGCCGCTACTACGAGCGCCCAGAGCACCGAGCGTGGCGGCAACGTCTTCCGCGTTTGCATTCGCGAGCGCAAGAACATGAACGCGATCCGACGTCCCTTGCGACGTGAGAGTCTCATCAAGGCGCTTCGCCAGCGCCAGCAAAGGCTGGAATCCCCGCTCGGTTGCGATCACGATCAGCATGTTCAATCGATCTTCCGGGATGACCTGCGAGACGGCGTTCCCCAAAGATGCCATCGTCGAGTCTTTCTTTGTTGGTGATTTTCCAACGGCGAAAGTGCTGATCAATAGATCGGCCATCTCCTTTGCCGGGACCTTGTGCAGCTTGATCATGAAGATCTTTTCACCGCCTAGAGGTACATCGAGCTGTTTCACCACCTCGGCGAGCTTGTGCACGACGGTTCCGAGATCGGTAATGATGAGCGTGTTCGTCGGCGGGAAGGTCGAGATATCTCCGTCTTTGCTTTTCAAGCGCTCGAGGACGGTCTTCATTTCATCGACGGTGGCGTGCTCGATGCGAAAAAGCTGGGTCACATACTGATCTTGTTGCGGCGCAGTCGCCTCGCTGTAGACCGGGATGGCGCTTTCACGCGCGTGCGCCGCCTCGATGATCTTCAGAGTCCGGCCTTGTGGCTCGATGGTGAGTCCCATCGTTTCAATCGCCGCTAGGAAGAGTCGGTACGCCTCGGCCGCTGTCATTGTGTCCGGCGCCACGATGGTAACCTTCGACTGTCGGCTTGCGCCTGGGACGATGAATGGACGGCAGGTCATCGGAGATATCGCGTTTACGAGTGCGCTCAGGTCGACCTCTCCTCGTAGGCTCCAGCGGAACTTCTTCTCGGGCGAGTATCCTTGGCAGCTCATGACGGCCTGCCTCTCGCCCGGAGCGAAGGAGTCGGTCATGTGCGGCGTCGGCACATTCCCCTCTGCGTTCGCGACCCCGCCCGCGAACGCAATCGTCTTCGCTGCAATGAACAGCATCGTTCTGAAAGTCGCTGAATGATGTTTTGCCGTCGAGCGGTGCACTTATGGCGCTCTTCGCAAAGAGCGTGCCGCTTTCACCGTTGGTAAAGTCGAGTGATTCCGTGAGCTGTCGATCGGAGTGAACGAGGCGATTGACAGGATGTCATTCGCAGTTCGCAAAAACGTCATTTCGGTTTGATCGTGTTCCGCAATGCCAGAGCGTTCTCGTCCGTCGACGAGATGCCGAGCTGCGCGACATGGTGACGGAGATCTCGCAACATCGACGAGAGCTGTCGAACCAGCATCGAGAGTTCACCAGGGCCGGCGTCGATGTGTCTCGCCTCAAGAAAAGTTTCGACTTCCCGCCAAATCAGGCCCGCATACGCGTTTGCTTTACCGACCGCGATAGAGGTTGGATCTCGGTGTGCGTTCGCGACCAGACGGATCGCCCAACGGAGCCTCGTCTTGAGGTTGTCAACGTCGTCTTCTCGACGGGGCGGAATTCGGCGTGTCATGGAGAAGCTCCTTTGCCAACAGATATCCGCGACCGCGAACAGTCTTCAGGAGCGCCGGCCGTCGTGGATCGTCTCCAAGCTTTTGGCGCAGGCGAGAGACCAGTACGTCGATAGAACGGTCGAACGCGTCTTCGGCACTCCCACGCGTGGTCTCGAGGAGCTGCTCGCGATTGATTACGTGTCCGGCGTGAGCCGCGAGTGCTTGCAGAAGAGAGAACTCGTGAGTCGTGAGCGACAGCTCGCGCCCGTCCAGTCGGACGAATCTTTGTTGCAGGTCGATCTTCAGACGGCCAAGATCAAGATGGGGCCGCGGACGAGCACTCCCGCGCGATCGACGGACGTGCACGCGGATTCGCGCGACCAGCTCTCGAAGAGAGAGAGGCCTCGTCAGGCAGTCGTCTGCGCCGAGCTCGAGTGCCCGGACGCAATGACCTTGGTTCGCCTGGGCGGTCGTGACGATGATCGGGATCGCACTTACCGCACGAATCTCCTGACAGAGCTCGAGACCGCCCAGGCGAGGCGTCTCTACATCCAGTACGGCGATGTCAAAGCCCCCCTTTCGAATGGCCGAGAGAATTTCAATCCCATCCGTCGCTCGAGTCGCTTCTATCCAGTGCGACCGAAGGATGCTTGCGGTCCCTTCCCAGATCTCGTGGTCCGCCTCAACAAGCAACGCGCGGATCGGCTGCTCGAAGAGGGTGGGCATGGTCCAGAGACGATAGCCGGCGCGGAATTGTGGACACCATTTCCGCACACTTCCGCACAAACACTGGGCAAGAGTTGCCCTCGCTATGTGGACTAATGTTTCAGTTTCGCCGCCCGCGAAAAGACGTGTCGAAGATAGGGCAGACATGGCCAATGGCCAGGAGGTGAAAGATGGTTTCTTCTGTTAGCGGTTCGAGTGGCATCCAGCAACTTCTTCAGAACCTGAGCGCAGGGAGCTCTCAGAGTACCGGTAGCGTGGCGCCCAGCGACTCAACGTCGACCTCTGATCCGGGAAAGATGTTTCAGGAGCTCGAGAGCCTTGCGAAGAGTGATCCAAGTAAGTTCAAGGAGGTGACCGGGGAGATCGCACAGAAGCTAAAGGACCAGGCGAACTCGACGACTGACAGCAATGCTCAGCAGTTCTTGAGCAGCCTAGCAGACAAATTCACCCAAGCCAGTCAGACCGGCGACATCTCTTCGATCGAGCCGCCCAAAGGACCGCCGCCCGGCGGCGCGCCGCCGAGTGGTGCGCAGGCGTACGGGCGCAGCCAGAACGATGGAGCGCAAGACTCACTGATGTCGGTCTTCCAGAGCATCGCGCAGCTTGTCGACACCGCGTACCAATCGAGCTCTGCGGCGTCGAGCAGCGGATCTTCGTCCACTTAGCCCCGCTGGCAAGGAGAATGATTCGCGCTGAC
>PLXG01000237.1 GCA_003153195.1 Myxococcales bacterium | reverse complement strand
GGCGGCGACGAAGTACCGCTTGAGCTACCCATGCCGGCGCGAAGTGGCGCGTTGGGGGTCGAGTCGCTGCAACTTGGAACCGGGCTGCCGTCGGAATTGCACTGCGAATAGCAACCGCAGGCAAAGCTGCTCGTGGTGCAATCGGCGCCCATATCTGGAGACGCACTTCCGCTCCCGCCGCCGAGGCCACCCGACGGCTGACCGCTGCAAGTACTTGCGATCGTCCCGCAGGTCACACCGCAAAGGCCGGGCAACCCGGCCACTACGACGGAGAAGTGCGTGGTTTGAGCAGACACATGCGTGGGGTCGACCACCGTTGTCGCGAGCTGAACATAGTTGGTCGAGCCTGCCGGCGCGGTGAAGATCACCACATCGGCGCTTGTCTTGCCTGCTGGGAGTTTGGTGGCATCGAACGCCAACGTCACCGTGACCGGAACCGAAAACTGCTGTCCCTCGGGACCAAGCGTGTAAGGCGTGCCCACGATTGTCGCCGCCATCGGCGTGGGGGCGCTTGGCGTCGAGCTGACCGTGATCATTGTCCCGTCTGAGAGAGCACCACCCGGGATGGTCACGCCTGATCCATCGGACGAAGCGACGGTTCCCCCGGTAGCGCCGACGGTCTGTTGCAGTTTCACCGCCTTGCTGCCAGCACCCCCACACGCACAAAGTAAGGTTGCGGGCACCAGGAATCCGAGCATTGCTTTCATGATCGCTACCTCCGAGTGGACTATATCCCGAACGGTAGCGGCTCGGGAAATCTTGTCAGCAAAATGCGAAATCGGTGGGCCTGATGTGTGGATTGGCAATGCGTATTGCCAGATGCGGCGGAGGCGGAAATCAAACCCGATCGATCAGCGAGACGGAGAGGAATGAATCGGGATCACTGCAAGAGATTCTTCAGGAGTTTCGTCGGTAGCAGGTCGCGTCACACAGTTCGCGAAAACAGCGCCGCTTGAGGATCCAAGTAGCGATCGAAAACCATCGCTACGTTGCGCACAAACAGGCGACCCAGTGGCGTCACGCGTACATGGTTTGACCGCACCTCAACGAGATCGCGTAGCGCGCCGAGCTCGCGAATCTCCGGAGCAAAATAGTCGACCTCTTTGCACGTGAGCGCTAGCTCGAAGTTGCACATGAGCTGGGTGATGAGGTCGCGCCGTCTTCGATCGTCATCGGTCAGCCAAATTCCTCGCTCGACCGGCAGCGTTCCTGCCTCGAGGGACGCACAGTAGCGGTTCAGGGATTTTTCATTTTGCGCGTAGGCGCCGCTCACGAACGAAATTCCACTTAGACCGAGTGCAACCGTCTCGGGAGCGCGGTTGACGGTATACCCTTGAAAATCGCGCCCGAGCTCGAGCGCGTCCGCTGCTTTGGCGAGCTCATCCGACGGAAGCGCGAAGTGGTCCATGCCTATCGTTCGATATCCGGCGATGCCCAGCATCTCCTGCGCCGTACGCAAAAGAGCGATGCGCTCGACAGGTCCCGGCATTTCGGCGACCGCAAGCCGACGTTGATGTGGCTTGAGTTTCGGGACGAAGGCGAATGCGAATGTCGCAATGCGATCTGGCCTGAGCGATGCCGCGGTCTCGAGCGTGCGACGAAACGACTCCACTGTTTGGCGCGGCAGGCCGTAGATCAAATCGAAATTCACGCTGGAGAAGCCAACACCTCGGGCAAACTCGATCATCTCGCGCGTCTCGTCGACCGTTTGCTTCCGTCCGACCGCCGCTTGAACGTTGGGATCGAAGTCCTGCACGCCCATGGACAGACGGTTGAAGCCGAACTGTGCGAGCAATGAAAGCTGGGAAGTTCGCGTGACGGCAGGATTGATCTCGAGCGCGCGCTCGGCATTGCGGTCGAAATGAAAGATCGATTCCAGGGTTCGCAAGAGACGCTCGAGCTGACTCTCGCTCAGAAAAGTTGGTGTGCCTCCACCTAGATGTAATCGCGTAATCGAACGACGACCCAGGCGCTCCGCGATGAGCTTCGCCTCTTTCTCGAGCGCCTCGAGATAACGTTCTACGCGTGCCTGATCGCGCGTGACGATCACATTGCAGCCGCAGTAGCTGCACATCTCACGACAGAACGGCACGTGAACATAAATTGAAAGTGGCTCGTCCTTCGTGCGACCCAGCGCGAGCGCACGCTCATAGGCATCGGCATCGAAATCTTCACGCCACATGGGAACGGTTGGATAGCTCGTGTACCGAGGACCCGGGACGTCCAACCTCCGGATCAAGTCGAGAGAGATCTCGGGAATAGTGGACGCGCCAACCATGGCCACTCTTTGTGCAAGGCCTATTCCTTCGCCTCAGCCCTGGACGGCTTATCTCAACGACGCAGGATTTTCGCTGTCTCGTAAAATCTCCGCAGAATCTGCGCGATTCACGCGGCGATCGGGGATACGCACCACGAAGGTCGTGCCGGAACCTGCACTCGACGATACTTCGATCGTGCCGTGGTGCCGCTCGACGATCTTGATCGACCGGGTGAGCCTGAAGCGCGCGAGTCGGAGCAGACTGATTTCCGATCGGGAGTTAACGCGGGGCTGGGTGGCACCTTCGCCGCCGCACGCCGAGTTACTGTTTCCGGTCGGTCATCACTAAGAGCGGGCCGTCAAAACCTGTGACGAGGGCTCGCGTGTGACGAGGGCTCGCGATTGCTCGCCACTTCCTCGGCCTTGTTCGCTACGCTCACCTGGCCTCAGTCGCCCGGCGAAGCGAGGAGCCTC
>PLXG01000199.1 GCA_003153195.1 Myxococcales bacterium | reverse complement strand
CGCTGCACACCAACTCCTATGACGAAACCTATGCGCTGCCGACGGAAGATGCGGCCACGCTCGCACTTCGTACGCAACAGGTGATCGCGGAGGAGACCGGCGTTTCGCAAGTGGCCGATCCGCTCGGAGGCAGCTACTTCGTCGAGCGACTCACCGATCAGATGGAAGAGGCGGCCATGGCCTACATCGATCGTATCGACAAGATGGGCGGCATCGTGCGGGCGGTCGAAGAGGGCTATCCGCAGCGCGAGATCGCGCAATCGGCTTATCAGTTTCAGCGTCAGGTCGACAGCAAACAGCGCAGCATCGTCGGCGTGAACAAATATGTTCAGACCGGCGAGCCCGACCGGATTCCCACCTTGAAAATTGAACCCGAGGTGGAGAAGCGCCAAGTCGAGTTCATCAAAGAGGCGCGCGCCAAACGCGATCCGGCCGCCGCACAAAAGGCGATCGAGGGGGTCAGACACGCGGCGACGTCCGACGCGAACTTGCTCGAGGCGGTGATAGAGGCAGTCCGCAAAGGCGTCACGCTCGGCGAAGTGTCAGACGTATTCCGCCAAAGCTGGGGCGAACACCGCGACCCCGCCTATCTCTGATCCCTCTCTAGGGTCTTAAGCAGCTGATACTTAAGTTTATTTTGAAGCAACCGCGCGTTTTGCCAATGACTCCACGCGCGGCGTTTGTCTTTCTGCAAAGTGCGCGCTTACCTCTAAAATACGTATAATTTTAGATATTTAGACCCCTAGAGCGCGATCACAGAAATCGTTGGGCTTCTGCGGGGGTGGGTAGGCGGCAGTGGTCGCGTTTGCCGAACAGTTGGTAGCGGCGTTTGGCGAATCCGCGGTAGAGCCAGTCGGTGAACGCGCGCGGCAGGATCGAAAACACGCGGAAAATCGTCCAGGGAAAGCCAAGACGTCGAGCGATCTCGAGGACAGCGGAGGACCGAGTGAGCACTCGATCTCCGTCGAGCAATACCAAAGTCTCGAGCGCGTCGGGCGAAGCTCCATACGGCGCCAAAAGCTCGTGCGCCCGCGCCGACTGAAGCGGACAAAATAAAAATTGTCCCGCGTGATCATGGCGCAAGATAAAATCGACCGCCGCGTTGCAGGTGTTGCAGACCCCGTCGAAAAACAGGATCGGCCCGCGCACTATTGAGGCCGCGCCTTTGACGACGGCGTAAAGTCGAGGTGCTCGAGCCGGCTGCCGATTGGAACGTCGAGCTCGAGGAAGTTGGTTCCCGGCGCCACGATCTCACTCGGCATCTTGAGCTTGATCCCTTTTCCCGATCGCTCCGCAGAAACCGCGGTTCCGTCCCAGCGCGCCGAGACCGGTCCCGTCTTCACCTGTCCGACCACTTGAATCTCGAACGGCTCGCGCGCGAACATCGGCAGCACCAGTCGCACCGGCCCCACCACCTCGCCTGGCGATTTCGTGTCGGCGAAGGTCAGACCATTCGGCGCATAGTAACGATTCTCGCCGTTGAGCTCGAGCTTCTTGTTCATGATCGAAAACCACTGTCCTTCTCGCTCGAGATAGAGCGCACCGACGACATTCTCGAAGGTGGCGGGCAGCACGTGATGATAGAGCGACCAGATCCAGCCCACTGGCTGCACGAACGGATAGCCGACGATCTCGAAGGTACGTACCAGCGCCGGCGGGGCCTTGAGCTGATGGTCGAGCACCGACGCCAGCGAGCGAGGATAAGAGCTCGACGAGGACATTTTTCCGTGACGCATCATCTCGCTGAGAAAGACGTTCCATGTCAGACAGATCGCCAGAAATCCGATCACGATCTTTTTTCGGCCGTAAACGTAGGCCATCGCGACTCCAATGCCGAGAAAGACCGCGCCGTCGGAAAGCCGACGATTGCCGTATGAATAGCCGGCCGCCAGCACCCACGCGGCGGCCACGATATAGATTTCGACCAGAAACGCAGCGCCCACTGCGAGCACCATCTTTCGCGCCGATGAATCGATGCGACGAATGAAGAGTAGTCCCGCCACGCAGGCGTAAGCGAGCGGCGTCCAGGGAAAGAGCCCGGCTCTCGTCGAGAACAAGGTGATGAGAAGAAATGGAGTGGCCCAGCGAATTGGCTCGGCCTGCGGAGGCGTGGGAAGCCCAGTGTAGTAGATCCAAGCGGCGATCTGTGGCGAGAAGGCGACCAGCGCGGTGAGGACGATGGTGATCCCGCAGCGAAACCACTGACCGCGCGATGCGCTGCCCGGCCGCACCAGGCGATAGGCCACCTCTCCAGCGGGAATGAACAGGTAGATCACCTCTTGCGCACGCACCATCATGCCGAAACCGCCGATGAGACCGAGCCAAAAGAATCGCTTGATCTCCGCCGAGCCGCGCGTGCGATCCCAGTACTCGATGAGCAGCGCCACCGACATGAATGCGAGCCCGTGCTGATAGAAGACCTGAAAGGTCGTGTACCAGAGCAGCGGCGTAGCGAAGACCGCCACCGCGGCACCCACTCGCGCGGCCTGGCGACCGAAATGTCGTTCGAGCAATCGAAAGAGTGCGCGCCATCCGACGAGAACGCCGCCGAGAGTGCCGAGCCCGGTGAACCAAACTTGATAGAGCGACTGTCCGTTCCAAGGCGCATCGGGAATCAGATGGAGCAGCCGTCCAATCCACTCCGGCAAAACCGCCAGCAGGTAGAGCGGCATCCACACGAACACCGGGCCGATCGGACAGCGATTGGGCATGTGATGCCCGGGACCCATCGCGCCGAAGTAGGGGAAAAATTCCGGCGCCACCGTCTTCATATCGAGTGTATGGAAATAGACGATCGCTTTCAGATACAGAAATCCAAAAAATCCGTCGCCCGAGTACTTGCCCTGCCACGGTCCCCAGACCACCGCGTAGTAGATTGCCAGCGCGGCCATCGCGGCCAGCGTCGGCAGGTCATTACAGCTGAGCCAGTCGGCGCCGGCGCGGATCCGTCGAAAGAGTCGCAAGCCCATTTCTCGTATCACATTTCGGCGGCGCGGCTCAGGGGATCATGCGCAGCTGGCGAGTCATCGCCCAGATGGACGGATCATAAATCTGATCGCGTCCGTAGAACGCGGCGTGCAGCGCCAGATCATGTCCGACCAAAAGGCCGAGCGTCACCAGCGCCACCCATTTCCTCGAGTCGGCCCACAGACGCCACACCGCGCAGGCGGCGACTACACGCAATCCCACGTCGACGAACATCACGTATCGCAGGGTGAAGGTGAAACAGGAAAAGAGTAGCCAGGAGACCACGGTGACCAGTGCTACCTGGATCATCGCGTCGGAATAGGGCGTTGCGCGCAGGACAGTGGGATAGGAGCCAAGGGCCACCACCATCAGCGCCGGTGAGACCACCATCAGCGCCACCAAATAGGTGAAATAGGGACCGCTCACGTAGGGCATGGCACCGCTGCTCTGCACCGCGCCGTGCAGCGACAGTTTGGTGAGCGTCCACAGCGTTGCGCCGCCGCCGACCAGCAGCAGAGTAACGAGCGCGGTGATCACACCGCCGAGGGAAATAGCCAAAGCTGCTTTCCAATGAAAGACCTTGCTCCGCCGATGCTCGAGGATCACCAGCGCGACGCCGGCCACACCGAAGATCACGCTGGTCTCTTTGATGGCAATGTTGGCAGCTGAAAAAAAGGCGATCAGCAGCAGCGTCCAGGTGCTCGGCCTTTCGAGATACGAGGCGAGCGCGGCAAAGAACGCCAAGGTCATGAGCAGGCAAAGGCTGTCCGGCATGGGAAAGTGAGACCAGCCGCGTTCGATGGGCCCAGTCGCGCACAGGAGCAGCGAGAGCAGTAGCGCGCCGTCGGGAATTTTACCCCGCAGCCACCACGCCAGCGGCAAAAGGCAGAGCACCCCCGATAGCCAAGCGAGCGCTACCATCGGCGTGTACACGTCCCTGGTATGCGGGAAGAGAGTGCGAGCCAACGCGCACAGCCCGATCCAGCCCCAGCGCGTGGGAGTGGAAAATCCCACCCACTTCTTGATGTAGAGCTGGGCGAGCTCGGGATAGACCGAGAGTCCTCGGTCTTTCACCATCCCACTCCACTCCATCGCGCGCACCGCGTCGCCGCCGTTGCGAAATTTGAATTCGTCTGGGAAAGCGCGTAGGAGCGCAGCCAAGCCGATGAGCAGCGTCAGCGCGAGCGCGAATCCGAGCTTGGGCCTCTCCCGAAACATCCAGCATTCATACACGAAATTGCCGTTTGTCGGCCAACCAGTACGCCCAAAACGACGCCGGAACGACGCTGGAACGCCGCTCGAACGACGCTCGAACGACAATTGCTCGATCGAGCCAGCACAAAACTTCACTGGGGCCAGGTACTTCACTGGGCGAGGTACTTTGTGACCCGACCTGAGCGAGCAACGCGAGCGTCGGCGACGTCTGGCGGCGCCGTGAAGCCGCACCACGGGTGCGTCACTTCCTGCGGGCATGGTTCGCTCCGCTCACCTCTTCGCGCCCTTCGGTCGCAGGGTGGGACCCTCGAGGCATTGCAGGCAGTGCCGAGAGGGCGGGTGGCACGCCCGTGTAAATGGACTAAACAAGGACAATTCCTCATTCCGGTTCGAGGCAATCCACAATCTGTCTGTCCTTGTTTAGTTCGGTTGTGTTCAGCGGCTCCATCACTATAATGCGCCCCTCCGAGGCCCGACGAACCGATGACGCAAAGACTGTGCGTTCTTTTGCCCGCCTACAACGAAGCCGCGAACATCGCGCGCGTGGTGGCAGACGTTCGCGCGGTCGAGATCGCCGGAATCGAAATCACCGCGCTGGTGGTGAACGACGGATCCAAGGACGACACCGCCCAGCTCGCCCAGCGGGCGGGCGCGACCGTGCTCTCCCATCCCAAGAACCGCGGCGTCGGCGCCGGATTTCGAACCGGCGTCGAGTGGGCGGTCGCGCAGGGCTTCGATTTCTTGATCCACATGGACTCGGATGGCCAGGTACTGCCATCGGAGATTGCGCTCGTCGCAGGCCCGGTCTTGCGCGGCGAGGCCGACCTGTCGCTGGGCTCACGCTTCGAAGGTGAGCCGCCGGAAAATCTCGATCGATGGAAGGCAGTGGCGCTGCGCTCGCTGGCGCGCATCATCGGGCTCATGACTGGCTACCGCCTAAACGATCTCTCCTGCGGATTTCGCTGCATGAACCGCCGCATCATGGAGGTGGTCCATCCCACTTACGACTACGACTATATTCAAGAGACCCTGATTCAGGCGCTGGCCGCGCGAGCGCGCTTGGTCGCGGTGCCGATCACCGTGCTCTATGAAAAAGAGCCGGCCCGTGCCGGAATGAGTGGTCAGACATTTCGCTATAGCCGCCGCTTCATGGCGCTCACCGCACACTCGATGTTCAACTTCTACCGGCAGCGAATCGGCGGCGCACGGTCTTGAAGTCGCCGCTCCACTCGAAGCTGTTCGTCCGAGTGGCGTGGAGCCTTTTTGCGCTGGAAGTGGCGATCGTCCTTTCGTGGGCCGGCGCGCTGGTGATTGCCAATCCGCCCCAGACCGCTTCCGCAGAAGTTACCGGTCCCGAACGATCTCAGTTCGGGCTTCCCGAAGCGAAGCGTCAGGAGCTCTTTCGAGACTTGGTGAAAGGCGAGCCAGCCGATCGCGCTACCGCCGAACGCGAATCGGAAACCGCCATCTGGGACCGCAACCACGACAGTTTTTATCATCAGCGCGAGTGGCCGCGCATCGTCCAGACCGCGCACAAGCATCACATCCCGACGTGGGAGATGGCGGCGATTCTCGATGAAGGATTGCGAGCGCATTGGCCTCCACCGCCGGGCGTCGAGCTTCGCTGTGATGATGCGCCGCTGCGCTCGACCACTCGACCCCTCTCGCAGCGACCGCTGATCACGGGCGCACCATGAGCGATCGAGCGATGTCCGACAATTCTCCGCGCGACGCCGACCGCTTTGCCGATCTGATCGACTGCACGCCAGTTCGTCTGATTCTTTTTTTGTCGCTCATTTTGTTCGGGGTCTCGACCATCTTCACCAATCCGCAAAACGGCGGCGGCACGCTCGATTGGCAGTTTTTTCAATTCTTCGACGAGATCGCGCGCAAGACCATCCTGCAATTTCATCAGTTCCCCATCTGGAATCCCTATTTCTGTGGCGGCACCTCGCTCATCGGAAATCCGCAGACGACTTTTCTAGTTCCGACCTTTCCGCTGGTGCTGATCTTCGGCACCACCTTCGGCATGCGCCTGTCCGAGATCGTGATGATCTTGGTCGGCTGCGAAGGCGGCTATCGGCTGATGCGCCATTTCGGCGTGCGCGGCTGGGCGGCAGTGCTGGGCGCGGTCGCGTTTCCGCTTTACGGACGCACCTTCGGTTGGTTGCACGACGGACAGCACGGACTGCACGGCATTCTGCTAGCGCCGTGGATTCTGTATGGATATTTGCGCGGTCTGAAAGAGCCGGCCTATCTGGTGCTCGGTGGCGCCTTCTTCGGTTGGTTGCTCGCCTACCGCGGCATCGAGCCCGGTCCGCAGTTCGCGCTCGCGCTGATGAGTTGGGCCATCTTTCAGTCGATCGCCACGTTCTTCCACACTCGCTCGATCCAGAAAGCGGCGTGGCCGATCTTGGCCGGAGCGGTGATCGGACTTCTCGGCGCCGGCTTTGTTGGGATGCGCCTAGTGCCGGTGATCGATCTAGTGCTCAGGCATCCGCGCGTCATGATCGAGAAGCGCTCGTTCTCTTTCTTCGCCGCATTCGTGGAGGTGTTCTTCGTTCCGCCGCGCACACGCGGGTATTCCGAGCCCGGCTACGCGTACATCGGCGCCATCACCTACTGCTTCTTCGTCATCGCGCTTATTCTGCCGCGTTCGCGAAAGCGCGCCGTCATTCCGCTTTTGGTTAGCATTTTCTTCATGTCGATCATCCTCGGCTATACCGTGCCGGCGCCCTATCCGGTCTTGAAGATGCTGCCGCTCTACAAGAGCCTGCGCAATCCAGCGCTCTACTCATTCACCGGGGCAATGTTCATCGTTCTCTGCGCCGCCATCGGTGCGGACGAAGTCACCAAGTGGTTCCGTCGACACGGACGAGTGGGACAAACGCTCGCCACCGTCTTGATTCCGATCTTGGTCCTCGGCACCGTACTGGAGATGGATTGGCGCGGCCGCAAAGAGCTGCCGCCGAATACCTACTCGTTCGAACCAGTGGCGCAGGTCAGACAAGATTTTCATCAGTCGCGCGGCAATCACTTTCTCCATCCGATTTGGCCTTATCTCGATCGCGGCACCCTGAGCTGTTACGACGAGACTCCGTTCCCCACCTCCGACGCGCTGCGTCCCGATTTGGCCGCTGAAGAATATTTGGCCGATCCGAGCGCGGGTGACGTGAAGCGCGTGGAGTGGACTCCCAACCGGATCGAGCTATCGGCCAACCTCACGCGCCCGGCAACCGTGCTGGTGAACCAAAATTACGACAGCGGCTGGAGTGCGTCGGTCGGACANNGCTCGCCATCGATCTGCCGGCGGGAGAACATCACGTGACGCTGCGAATTTGGCCCAAGTTGGTCACGGTCGGCCTGCTCTACTTTCTACTCACGGTGCTGGCGTCGATCTGGATCGTCCGCCGCTGGCCGCCCACTCCCTTGGAATAAAAGAAGATTCCGTCGAGTAGTGCGTCGGCCCGAAATCGTGGTAGCGTGCGTTTTTTAGGCTGAGAAAATAATGGAACTCTCCGTCATCGTTCCCTGTTTCAACGAAGAAGCGAATATTTCCGAGCTGGTTTCGCGCGTCGGCCACGTCTTCGAAGTCGGCAAGCTCGAACCGGGCGAAGCGGAGCTGGTCCTGGTGGAGGACGGCTCGAGCGACCAGACCTGGAGCGCCATCG
>PLXG01000317.1 GCA_003153195.1 Myxococcales bacterium | reverse complement strand
GCCATCACCGAGGATCTCGGCCTCAAGCTCGAGAACCTCACCCTTAAGGACCTCGGTCGTGCCAAGCGCATCACCGTCGACAAGGACAACACCACCGTCATCGACGGCGCCGGCAAGAAGGGCGAGATCGAAGGTCGCGTCAAGGAAATCCGCGCGCAAGTTGAGAACACCACTAGCGATTACGATCGTGAGAAGCTCCAAGAGCGTCTTGCGAAACTCGTCGGCGGCGTAGCCGTCGTCAACGTCGGTGCAGCAACCGAAGTTGAAATGAAGGAAAAGAAAGCTCGCGTGGAAGANNGCGGCCACCGAGACCGAAATGAAAGAGAAGAAGGCTCGCGTTGAGGACGCTCTGCATGCGACCCGCGCGGCCGTCGAAGAGGGAATCGTTCCCGGCGGCGGAGTGGCGCTCATCCGTGCGCTTTCGGCGCTCGACAAGATCCCGGGAATCTCCGAGGAGCAGCAGTTCGGCTTCAACATCGTGCGTCGCGCGATCGAAGAGCCGCTTCGCCAGATCGCCCAGAACGGCGGCGTCGAAGGCTCGATCGTGGTCAACAAGGTCAAAGAGGGCAAAGGCTCCTTCGGCTATAACGCCGCGACCGGCGAGTACGAGGACCTCATCGAGGCCGGCGTCATCGATCCGACCAAGGTGGTTCGCTCGGCCCTTCAGAACGCGGCGTCGGTTGCCAGCCTCATGCTGACCACCGAAGCGCTCGTTGCTGAGCGGCCGAAAGAGGAAGGCGCGCACGCAGCGCACGGCGGCGGCGGCGGCGGCATGGGCGGCATGGGCGGCATGGGCGGCATGGGTGGCATGGGCATGTAATAGGCTTCATCTGCGCGGCGCCTCGCGGCGTACGTCCTCGCTTGGTCGGTCATGGGCGCAGTGCCCACTCCCTTCCGCGCTGCGGGCGTGCGCCACGATTCGCTCACGCAGCTGAACCCTTGCTGTTTGCCTTGCTGCTTCGCAGCTTGGTCTTTTTAGATTAGTTGAAGCCCCGGTGGAGAAATCTGCCGGGGCTTTTATTTGATAAAAGCTATTACGACGACCGACCCATCGCCCGAGTGATCTTCGGATCTTACTTGACGTTCACGCGCTCGAGTGGGAGCGCGCGGATGAGGCGCAGGTCGGAGTTGCCTTCGACTTTGAGGTGCGCGCGGACGCTCGGGTTCAAGGACGCGAACATTTCCAAGCTGCGAACCGGACCTTCCGCGCGTGCAGACAAGATCGCTTTGAGCGATGTGTCGTCCATGCCCGGCAGGTGGCGCAGCTGATCGGGGCTGGCGGTGTTCACGTTGAGTTCACCGAGCACCCGGACGTCACTGGGACTTTTGTCCCGGAAAGCAGGTGCCGAAATGGGGCCAGATGACCCCTTAGCTTGGGCCGTCACAGCGAAAAGAGCAATAATTCCAATGATGAGCGTTTTCATGGTCGGTCTTCTGCTCAGTAATAAGCAGGTACCGTGCCAAGGACCTGAGCGTCAACGGCGGACGTAGGAATAGCGGTAGGTCATTCCGAGATAGATGGTCTGCCGCAGAAATGTCGAAGGTGTGGAGTCGAGCTCGTTGGTGTAAACGGCGTAGCGCGCGTCGATGGAGACGCCGCTCTTTCCAATTGCGCGTTCGACGTCGACGATCACCGCGTTGCGATTTTCGTCATCGATGCTGACCAGCGTGCCCGACACGATTCGCTGCCCGATGGTGATCGGATCGAGATAACCAGTGACCAGCAGCTGCGCTTTGAGCGTGGCGTAGAGTCCCCAAAAAAGACGCGCACCAAATTTGAGCGTGATCCCTTGGCGAAGCAGTGAGTACTGGTAGCTGTTCGAATCCGTGAGCTGCACGAAATATCCCAGCTGCAGCAGCACCGGGCCCACGTAGGTTCCTTCGATGGCGACTTCGTGAAACGAATCCATTCGATTGTCGCCGCTACCGAGACAGGTCAGCGAATCGAACGTGGCGGCGAACTGACAGGATGGAATCGACAGTAAGAACGAGCGCGGGCTATCGAAAAAACGCTGTTCAAAATGGTAGGAGAGGTTGAGATCCCACTCGTGCTGATCGTCCGCGCCTGACGTGAAGCGAGTGCCGAAGATGGCGTTCAGTTGCGGCGCGTGAAAATCGTAGCTCTCGTCGGACTTGTATTGAAAACCGCGATAGCCCGCAGAGAGCTCGAACGCGCCTCTCCGTCCGCTGACCACTGCGCGAGCGAGAACCTGTCCAGAGCGAAAGTCGCGGCGGCGATCGCACGTCTCATGGGTGCACGCTGCCGGCGCGGTGGCCTCGAGCTGTCCCGCGTCATAGTAGTCGCCGGAGAGTCCGAGCTGAAGCGCGCCAAACTGATAGCGATCGTCGACGCCAATCTGTCCGGCGAGAACATCTTGATCGAAGACGTCTGAATTGAAAAAGATCTTCGCGCCCAAAAGTCCAGACGCGGTGAGCAGGTTCTTTCCGTCGCGCCAAGCGAGTTGCAAGCGTACGTCGGTGCGAAAGAGCGCCGATGCGGTGGGATGGTCGGGATTGGGATAGAGCGCACTGGCGTACACTTCGGCACGGTTGGCGTTGGTGTCGTACTCGGGCCCGACGTCGAGCTTGAGCGCCAGCTTGAGTACGGCTAGTGCGAACGCCGGATGCACTCTGTCAGACTACGCTATTTTCTGTGCTTCAGCTCTTCGGCGCGGGATTGAAGAAGTTGCGCCCGGCGGTTGAGCTCAGCGGCCAATGTAGAAAGTTCACCCTGCGCATGCTTGAGCGCGCGAATCTGCAGGTCGAGATCGCCGCCCAAATCGGCGCGCTTGAGGTCGGCCAGCGTCGAAGGATCGACCAAGCTGCCGAGCACCAACGTATCGTTCGAGGCCTGGACCTGAATCGAGGCCGATCCATTGGGCGGAGGGGTAGGAGTCGGAGCGCTAGGATTGTTGGTACCGACAGTTGAGGTATCGTTCGCTTGCGTCGCTCCGCCAGCGGGAACAGTTTTGGCGCTGGGACTACTCGCCGCGCCGGAATTAAAGGCGTCGCCGCTCGCTCTGGAATCGCTGGGTGCGCGCGCAATGCGGCGGCCCGACAGCGACTCGCCAAAGAGATCTTCGTCGATGGCGCCGGCGCGCTCACGCAGTCGCTGCTTGCGCTCCACGCTGTCGATGCGTGAGCCGAGGCGCTGCATTTCACGCCGGAGCTTATCCTCCGAATCGCGAAGTAGGTCGGCTTTTGCCGAAAGCTCGCGTGGTCCGTCGAGCGGATCGACTTGCGGATCGAGCGCGGCGCGACCCAGCGACGGTCCCAGCGGCGCGCCCGGCGTCGCCATCATCGCCACTTCCGTCGCGCGCAATCGCTCGAGATCGGCACGTACTCCTTCGGCCAACTTGCCGGTCAGAAGTTGATCGACTCGCCCGACGATCCTGTTTCGCAGCGCCGACGTCTCTTTGGCGTTCCGACGAAGTTTGTCAGACACCAACGCCAGTGCGTCGGTCTTGGCTTGGGATTCGGCCAAAAGCTTGTTCAGCTCGGCGTCACGTCCCACGCTCGACGCCTGCGATTTTTTCTGCTCGATGAGACTGACCAGTGCCCGGTTCTCTTGTTCGAAGCGAGCGCGATCGCGTTCGAGCGGCTTTCTCGCTGTGGTCAGCCAATCGATTTGGGTGCGCAGCGAGTCGAGATCGCCACAGACTTTGA
>PLXG01000287.1 GCA_003153195.1 Myxococcales bacterium | reverse complement strand
GCGCACGTCGTCGAAGTCCCAGCCGGCTCCGAGATCGCGGGGAGTGCGCGCCTTCCACGCCGCGTGATGCACGCGCACCAGCGGGCCACCGGGCGTCGCGCGCGGCTCCGGCACATTTGCGAAGGCCAGACATTCGCTGGCGAAGCGCACCTCGGCGCGGCGTGCGTCGGTGAGCGGGCGCAGATAGGCGCCCACGCCATAATAGGAAGTCGTGCCCCAATTGGCCTGATGCGGAAACGCGCCGCCGTGCGCGCTCGACGGCCAGTACGGCACATCGGGACAATACTCGCCGGCGATCTTGGGCAGCACTTCGTGGAACAGTCGCGGACTCCATAACGCGCGACTCGCTCCCCACATCGCCGCCTGCTGCTCGCCCTCGGAGTTTCCGCACAAGACCGCGAGACTCGGTCGCGCCTGAAGCCGCGCGAGCTCTAGCCGAACCTCTCGGTCCACGCTAGCGGCGAACGCCGGCTCGTCCTCAGGATAGTCCATGTTCGCGAACATGAAGTCCTGCCACACCAGGATGCCGAGCTCGTCACAGCAGTCGTAAAAATCGTCGGCCTCATAGATCATGGTGCCGCTCACGCGGAGAAGATTCATGCCTGCGGCTTTTACTTCCGCGAGCGCGGCGTGATAGGCGGCCTTGCTCGAGGTCAGCGCGACCGGGTCGAGCGGAGTCCACGAAGCACCGCGGCAAAAGATCGGCACGCCATTTACGTGGAGCTCAAATTCGCCTTCGCGGGCGATCTCGCGGAAGCCGATGTTTCCGAGCGCGATCTGAACCGTACCGCCGACTTCGAGATGGACCTGATACTGGGCCGGCTCGCCGTGCGTGTGCGGCCACCAGCGCACCGGACGCGGCACTTCGAGCAGTCCGGAAACGCGATCGCCATCGCTCGTCAGCGTCACGCGATGGGCGGTGCCGTCTCGCTCGACAATCAGTACCACCGGGCCGCACGGCGTTCCGGTGAGTGAACGCAGGCGACAGGCGACCTCGACGCGACCGGTTTCACCGCGCACCTCCACACCGAGGCGCAGGTCGTCGACCGCGAGGCCGACGCGGCGCTCGAGAGTGACCGGGCGCCAGGGACCGACCGCGGCGGCGGGCGGAGACCAGCCCGGCGTGCGACCGAGCAGCGTGGTGCGAAACCACCGCAGCTGTTGGTGTTCGATCATCGGTGCACGCCAGCGCGGCCGCGGCCGTTTCGCCGTGAGCAGCGCGTCGAGTGCGCGACAGCGAATGGTCAGCTCGCCGCCCGCCTGATCGCTCCCCACACGCCGCTCGTGCCGGGTGAACATGTTGTCACTCGCCAATAGATGCGCGCCGTCGAGCCAAACGTCGGCGACCGTGGCGAGGCCGCCGAACGACAGCGACAGCTCATCGGTGGCTTCGGCGTTCACCGCCGGAAGACGCGCGCGGAACCACCAGTCTTCGCTGTCGAAGCGACGCGCCTGACCCTCGAGGCTGAACGCGCCTTGCGCGCGCAACATGGCCGCCGCGGTGGCCGGCCCATCTGCAGAAAGCCAGGTCAGCGCCGAGCGCTCGAGTGCGTCGGGCCCATCGATCGCGCCGGGCGGCGTGCTCGCCAGCCGCCACGCTGACAGAGGAAGCGTCTGATGTCCGGTTACGCTTTTGATCCGGGACGTCACGACCCCTTGGTCAACTCCGCAATCGCGTCGCGCATCGCACCGATGCTCTCGAACACGCTGCGCTTGAGCATGTGGTCGGGAAATTCGATTTCGAACTCGCCCTCGAGCGCGAGCATCACGTTCACGCTCGCGTGTGAGGTCATGCCGGCCTGGTAGAGATCTCCGTCCTCGGCCAGCGTCGCGGCGTCCTTGTTGAGCCTACCGTGCTCCACGAGGATCTTTCGGATTCTTTCGATCATTGCTGTGCGGCCTCCCGATGGTTCCGTACCGCGAGCACGACTGCGGTGGCGTAGTCGCCTTCGTGACTGAGACTGACCGCCAGCTCGGCGATGCCTGCGCTCTGCGCTGCGTCCCGCGTAGCGCCATGAAGTTGCAGTTGGCATGCGCCAGATTTTTGGCGCATCACTTCGATCTGCCGCCAGCCGAAGCTCGGCTCCGGAAGCTCGAGCGCTTTGAACGCCGCTTCTTTGGCGGCGAACCGTGCCGCGCATCTCTCGGCGGTCAATCCCGGCTCAGCGGTCACGTAGGCGATCTCCGCCGGGGTAAAAATTCGACGCAGGAAACGCTCGCCAAATCGGTCGAGCGATGCAGCGATCCGACTGGTCTGAACCAGATCGATGCCGACGCTCATGCGGCGGGCTGCGCCAAGTTCATCGAACATGGGTTCCATCATGCCTCAACCAAGTGCCGCCTCAATTCGTTTTCGCACAGCGGCCCACTCCGAGCGAACGATGGAAAACATCGCCGTGTCGCGAACGACACCATCCGCGGCCGGTTGGTGCGCCCGCAGGACGCCTTCGAAGTGTCCGCCGAGTCGGCCAATGGCCGCCCGCGAGCGCTGGTTGCGCGCGTCGGTTTTGAGCACCAGGCGATGCACGCGAAACGCTTCAAACGCGTGGATCAGGAGCAGCAGACAGGCGGCACTGTTGACCGTCGTACGTTGCGCCGTCGGTGAAAGCCACGCGTGCCCGATCTCGGCCACGTCGGGAGGATCGCCCGCGTCGGCGCGCCGCGGCTCACCGGCCACGTGAATCGCGCCGGTCGGCCAGCTCCACCACTCGAAGCTCATCAGGCGCACCGAGCCGACCACTTCGTTTTCCGCGCCGCGGCGAATGGTGGCAAACGGAAGCGCGCGGGCGGCCTCCTCATCGGCGAGCGCACGATCGACGTAGTCGATCATCTCGGCGCGATCGCGCGGCACCGGTGCCAACGCAAAAGTCGATCGGTCCAAGCAGGCGGCTCGCAAAAGCGGCTCAACGTGCTCGCGGGTGAGTGGCTCGAGCCGTACGAAGCGATTCTCTAGCGTGACGCGTCTCATCAGAGTCGCTCGGCCAGCGTGTTCATTCCCAGCTGCCAGGCCGCGGCCATTTCATCGAACATCGGCGCGGCGTCGAGCGCGCGCTTGGCATTGACCGCGCGCGCCGCCTTCAGCAAGAAGGCCTTGGCCAGCTGACTCAACTGAGCGAACGCAGTCGCCGCCGGTCCGAGCGATTCGTCCCCGAACCACGAAAGGTGAATGGACAAGAGCTCAAACGCCGCGCCGAGCTGACGCACCGTCGCGAACGCCCACGCGTGATAGAACGCCAGTCCCTCGCCCGCGATCTGCGGCAGATCGTCGCCGAAGCGCCGCCCGAAACGAGCGACCGGATTGTCGCTCGGCCGCCGCGCCAAGTGGCGCTTCAGCAGATCGCGCGAGCGCTGGCGCAAATCGTCGACTGACCGACGCACCAAGCGATCGACGCGAATGAATTCCGCGTAGAGCGGCATGAAGGTCGGATCGGGCGCCGCGCCGACGCGGAACAGGTGCACGAAGTCGTCGCCGTCGAGCGCGTAGTAGCCGGCGTTGTGAAAGTAGCCGAGCCTGCGGCGCTCGGGATCGAACTCGCGAATGACGATGGTCGTTTTGGTGTGCTGACGCTGATAGTCGGTGCCGGCGGTGTCAGGCAGGTAGAACGCGTCCGCCTCGGTGCTGATCAACTTGCCGTCGGCGAGATGCGAAACTACGTGCTCGGCGAGCGGCCTCCATACGTTGAGCTCTTTTACGTCGACGCCGTATAGGTCGTAGAGCTCCTCGTGAGGCGGTTTGAAAAAGGTCCACTGATCGCCCTCGAAGTCGAGCGCGAGGACGAATGGCAGCATCGCCACCGGGTCGAGCTCCAGCGCATGCAACACTTCGATCCAAATGTCGATGTAGCAGTTTTTTTCCACCCAGATGCGATCGTTCGCATGCAGCGCGTGCCTTTGGTAGGTGGCCGGATCGAGGGGCTTCACGGCCAGAGACGGGCGCGCACCGGCGCGGGCCAGCTTTTCGGGTCGAAGCCGTGGGTCTTGAACAGCGCCATCACCACCCGCTCGAGCCCGAAGCCGAGACACGCGGTGTGGGCCACTCGATCGTCTGCGGTGTGAATGCCGAAGACTTCACCGAAGTGTTCTTGGTGATAATTGAACGAGCAAACTGCCGTCGGATTCTCGGCGGAGATGACCGGCACCAGCACTTCGAACTTCAACTTCTGCTGCTTCTGCCCATCGGCAAGGATCTTTCCAGCGCGGCCGAAGAAGGGATCGGAGGCGACGTCCGACTTCGCCGGCAGACCGAGCGATAGGAGCAGCTCGAGCCCGCGCTCGAGCCATTGGTCGCGCCACGCGACCACCATTTCGGGTGAGCCGGCGCGCACGAATTCGCGGACCCGGAACGACTGCATTCGAGTCGGCTCCGGCGAGGGCTCGTGCCGATAGACCCAGTTGGTCATGGTGATGGTGCGACCGTCCGGCGGTAACTTCCCCGCGATGACCGGGTACACCGGGTAACAGGCCGCCGGGTTCAAGCACACATCGGTGATCCCCTGCGTGTCAGCCCAGGGCTGGCCGGCGTGGACGCGCGCGGACAGCTCCTTGGCCTGCTTGTCCTTGCCAAAAAAGCTGAACACCGTGCCTGCCAGGTTGGGAAATGAGTCGAGGTAGTCGGTGCGTTCGATGATGGTCCGATCGATCACCGGCGGAAAAGTGTAGAGCTCGGCGCCGTCGTCTTTGGAGATGCGACTGACCAGTGCATTGAAGTGCTCGAGCACGTCCTCGAACACCGCGCCGCGGCCAAACGCGCCCTGCACTCGCACCGGCACGATCAGTCCGTGTGCGACCAGCCCCTCATAGAAGCTCTCGAGATCGTAGTTCACGTCATTCGTCCTTGTAAACGAGCAGGAGGGAAGCGGTCTTGCCAAAGATTCTGTCGTTCGAAATCATGAGCGCCGCCGAAAGGGAGTCGCGGTATTGCCTGCCGACGGAGAGCTTGGAGTCGTTCTTGTACGCGGCGATGCCGATAATCTGGAGCGCGTCGTGCACGATCTGCGGGGCCATCTCCGAGGAAGAGACCTTGATGTTGTTCATCTTCAGCGCCCAACCGATGGTGAGCAGATCTTCCATTCCCGTCGGACGCGCCATGATCTCGTCAAACTCGGAGGCCTGACCCCGCACGCTGTTGCGCAGCATCTGCACTTGCGCCGACACTCTGGCGAGGTGGGTCGCCTTCGGCGGGACCACGCCCGGAGTCTTGCGGGCCTCGGCGCGCACGAACGCGGCCGCCCGCGCCATCGCATCGGAAGCAATGCCTAGCCAGACTGCGGACCAGAGGATGTGAGAATAGGACACCATCGTCTGCGCCGACGCGTCGGCGAACGATCCCGGCAGGATCTGCTCTTCCGCGCCCGTCGACGTCATCTTGAAGCCGGGACTGCAGGTGCCGCGCATCCCCATGGTGTCCCAGGTCCCGGTTTGGGTCAGCGTTCGATCGGCTTTCCGCACCAGGACCAGGACCTGATCGCTTTGGGGAGCGTCTCCGTTGCGCCGCGCTGTGACCAAGAGATCATCGGCATGTTCGGCGTACGACGCGGTAGTGGCGTCTTTGTCGAGCTTGAAGCGGCCATTTTCGCGGAGACACGCGCAGATGCTGGAACGCGTATCGCCCCACACGCCCACTTCCGAGGTGATTGAGCCGATGAGCAGCTGTCGATCGACCACTTCGCGAAGATAGTTCTGGAAGAACTTCGACGACAGCGCGTGTCGGGCAATGCACGCCACTTGGATGTGGTGCATCGCCAGCACCATGCCACTCGACGCGCAACCTTGCGCCAGCACCGTGCACATGGAGGACAGATCGCGCATGTCCGCGCCGCCCCCTCCGAACTCCTTCGGAACGGCGGCCGACAGCAGCTTCGCCTCGCGCAGTGCCGCGAAGGTCTCATGGGGGAACCGCGCCCGCGCATCCACATCGACCGCATGTACTGCCGCGACCTCACTGGCGATGGAGCGAGTCCGGTGAATCATCTCACTACTAGAATGGGAGCTCACGTCGCTCTAAATTTAACAGATGGGTCGGGTCGGCACAATCCTTTGGAGCGACCTTCGACGTACACGCAATCGCCGTTCGCGGTGGTGGTTCTAGTGCTGGCGCTCTTGCTCGAGCTCGGCCGTCGGTGGCTGCTTGTTGAGGACAATCGTCGCCGTTCCGCCGTGCGCAGAGCTGAAACTCCCGTAGACGAGGTCGACTCTTCCGTCTCCCGTCGGCTCAAAGGAGCCACTTCCGTCTCCCAAGGCGACTATAAGCTGGGTAACAAACCGTTCGTTGTTCGAAGCCTCCTCCGCCACCGGTTCCGCCGTTCCGCGTAGGCAAGGCCCAGAGCGATCAGGGCCAGCGATACGAGAAGCAGAACGCGCACGACGGAAATGTATCACGATTTCGCTTTCCCACCGCACTTTACCCGCTGTGCAACCGCGTCCCAAATCTGTGGTGTCGCGTCCTGCCATGGGCTCCTGAACCACCGTCACTGAAATAGGACTTCGAACTTCCATTGATTCTGATTTTTCGCTGTGGCAATCATCCCTCGAATTCACAACGCTCGGGGGGGCAAAGATGTCAGACAAAAGTAGTAAATCGAAGATCAAGAACATCGGATGGATGGCTGTGGGCGGTCTGGTGGTATTCATTTCCGCGAGCTCATTCGGTGTCGGCTGCGGTCGTGGGAGCTCTGACTACCTTGGTCAATCTAACGCTGCCCTTTCTGGCTCGGGAACATCGACGGGAACGGGCACGGGAACCAGTGTGGCCTGCGGTTTCGACAAGAGTGGTGTGTGCAATCAAGGCGCCTGTCCAACGGGAACCATTTGCGCCAGCACCAACTGCGCTTGCGCTCCGATTTCTTGCGGTGAAAAAGGCAATGGCTGCGACAACGCTGGTGTTTGCCCGGCCAAGCAATTCTGTGTGGCGATCCCCAAAGCCAATGGTGGTTTTACCTGTGGATGTTCAAAGCCGTTGCATCCGCCCGCATGCGGCGACAACCAGTGCGGCGGAACTTGCGATTCCGGAATGGTGTGCACCTATTTAGGAACCGTTGATCGCCATGATGGGCATCCTCCGGTGGCTGCGTGCAATTGCGTCGGAACCTTCCATCTCCCCGACAGCGGCGTAACCGTACCGCCGGACCTCAGCGCGCCGCGATGTTGCTGCGCCAAGGAAGGTAACGCCTGTGTCGACAGTTTCTGTAACGCTCGGACGAGCGGATGCGCATGGACCAACAACTGTCCCTGCTCGCCGACAGGTACAGGTACAAGTACTGCCACTGATTCCAACACCGACAACGGTACCTAGCAACGTTCGTTGAAGTTCTATTACCCAGAGGTCAGCGTGGCAGCGCGTCTTCTTCTCGGGAGGAGGCCCCATAGAAAATCGGGAAGCCAGCGGATCGCGTTCCACAGGCGAAAAGGAATCGAACGATTGTAGAGCGGAAACGGCAGGCCTTGGCGCTCGCGGTGGACGTCGAGGCGATTGCGCACCAGTGCGAACACGAAAAACATCACCATGAACGGCGGAAACTTGCGACCGACCAGCTCGAGCGAGTTGAGCAGCCACGAGCTCGGACGGAACCAGCCGTAGTCGTCGTCGCGAATGCGGAAGTAGTCGGCGATACGGCTCCAGATGAGCGAGCCCCCTTTTCCGAAGAAGTGATAGACCTGCCAGCTGCTCTTCCAAATCGGCCCGTGCGCGACGTGATCTAAGAGACGGTGGAAATGCGTAAGCTGTCGCATCGACTTCTCGTAGAACTTGCCGAGCTCTGGATTTTCGATCAATCGATGCGCCATGCCCGCCGCCGCGCAGACGGTCCATAGTCCCGTCGATCCCGGGAACCAAATCGTGATGAACGTGGGACCGACCAGCAGCCAATTTCCGCCGTAGGCGCGATCGCGCACGAAGTAGCTGTGGCGGAGCTGTTGAATCGGCTGCTGCTGCGGAAAGACCGAGACGTAGTCGACCCCGCGCCGGCGCCAGGCCGAGGCGAGTCGCTCCATGAGATCCTCGTCGGAGTCATTGGATCGCTCGCTCGATTGATCGACGCTCAGGCCGACGGAGAGCGTGGCGCCCAGCGGGATCAGCCACGACATCGCGTCGATGCCGTCGAACTCGCGGTCGAGTCGCATGAGGTTGGTACCGCCTCGCCACCACTCGGGCGGGTTGGCCTCGAGATCGTCGCGCCGATAGTGCGTCCAAACGACCCGCTGCGGCACCGAAAGCGGCGACATCTTCACGTTCGCGGCCTTCGAGATCGGACTGGCAAAGCCGGTCGAATCGAACACGTACCGAGGCCGCTCGATGGCAGCGCCTTTGTCGAGCTCGAGCCGCGTCACTCGGTCGGTCGCGGCGTCGAACTCAACGCGAGTCACGCGCGCGACCACGAAGTGACACTCCTTCTGCGCGCGCGCCTTGAGATACGCGGCGCGATCGAACTTGATGCGATCGAGATGGAACAGCGCCTCGCCGAACCAGGGATAGCGCGTCTTTCTACCGTCGGGATGGGCAAACTTCGAGATCCGCTTTTGCGTGCGCAGCGGACTGGCTAGATGGCACAGCGCCGAGAAGTTTCCGTTCAGATAGGCGATGTGGTTCTTATAGTGAAAACCGTCGGCGAACTCGTGGCCGTAGAGGCGCCAGAGCTCGGGGCTCGAGGTGTCGATGATCGACTCGCCCAGACGAGGCACAGGCGCCGGCGGGTCGTCAGTGCCGATGAGGATATGCTCGACGCCCGCCCTCGATAGCGCAAGGCTCACCAGAATTCCCGTTGCCGATGATCCAAGAACGACTGGAAGGCCTTCCATAGGCCATGGATTTGCACTCACCGAACCTAAGAATTCAAGCCCAAAGCAGGGATCAACTATTGATTTCCGTCTACGTTTGAGGAAGATTTCCGTCGTGAACGATCCTAGCATCGCGGTATTTGGCGAAGGGCAGATCCGCGGCTCAGCCTGGTCCGACTCCTCAGCGCATGAGTTGGGACGCGCGGTCGGGACCTACCTCGTCCGCGACGGTCGAAGCAAGATGACCTTAGGTCGTGACTCGGCGGAGCAGTCCGCGCGGCTCTACCGCGCGCTGACCAACGGTCTGCTGTCGACCGGGATGCATGTCCTCGACGTGGGCGTGGTCACGACGCCGGTGCTCGAGTACTCGGTCGGCTACTTCGACGCCGACGGTGGCGTGCAGATCAATGCGGGACCAGCCGCGGATAGCGTTTTCTTGATCTTTCGAGGTCAGAGCCAACTCGATGATGTGGAGATCCACAAGCTGCGCGCGCTCTTCGAACAGGGCGACTACGAAGCGCAGATCGGGCAGCTCGAAACGAAAGATGCAAATCGCCCGTACTCGGCGATGGACCGATCTACCGCCGATCGATAGTCCCTCACCCCCTCATTGCCGTCGGTGTCGCTGCTCAACTTGCGCAAAGCAAGTCGCGCAGTGCTCGAGGGCGGAGCGGCGAATGTCAGACACTCCCTTTGATCTCTCGCGAGGAGATTGGTCTCGCGACTGCATTCAGCGGCGGAGTCTTGCGCCGTAACGATCTCGACGTGAGACCGGCGCCGGTGGCGGCGCGATCGCCGCCGAATTAGCGGAAGGCGGACGCTCGGTGATCCTGCTCGAAGAGGGCGGACACTACACTTCGCGAGATTTCGGTCTCGACGCACCAACGATGATCAAGCGCCTCTATCGAAACGCCGGCACCTCCATGATTCGGGGAACGCCGAACATCATCTTCTCTGAGGGTCGCTGCGTCGGTGGCTCGACCGTGATCAATGGTGGAATTTGCTGGCGCACGCCCGAAAAGGTGCTGGCGCGCTGGCGCACTGAGTTCGGCTTCAGCGACATGACCGACCAATCGCTCGATCCGATCTTCACGAAAGTGGAACAACGAATCAACGTGGCGCCTCAGGATCCCGGTACCGTCGGAGAGGACGCGGAGCTCATGCGTCGTGGCGCAGAGAAGTTGGGGTGGCGGGTCGTACCGGTGAAGCGAAATCAAAAACATTGCGCCGGGACCAACAACTGCGCGTTCGGGTGTCCGACCGACGCGAAGCAGTCCACCTTGGTATCGTATGTTCCGCGCGCGCTGGCAAACGGAGCCCGTCTTTTTGCTGGCTGNNGCGTGCCGAACAGATCCTCACCGACGGACAGCGCGCGACCGGAGTGGTGGCCCGTTTTCGTGATCCCGAGACGCGGGCGCCGGGGCCAAAGCTGACGGTGCGCGCCAAGGTGGTGGTCCTCGCTTGCGGCGCGATTCAAACTCTCCCTCACTCCTCCTGCGCAATCGAATCGCCAATTCGTCGGGACAAGTTGGTCGCAATTTTCTCTGTCATCCCAACGCCAAGGCAATCGCGATCTACGATCAGGATGTACAGGCGTGGAAAGGAACGATCCAGGGCTACCAGGTTCACGAATTTTTCGACGAAGGCTTGATGATGGCCACCACCATGGTCCCTCCCGGTCTGATCGCCATGTCGCTGCCCTATATCGGCGAGCAGTCGATGGCGATGATGGAAAAATACAATCGCATGGTGGTGTGCGGCGTTCTCGTCGAGGACACCGGAGCGGGACGGGTTACCGTCGATCTCTTCGGCGAGGCCAAGATGCGCTACGATCTGAATGACCGCGACACCGCCAATATGATCCGAGGCGTGGCGCTTTTGGCCGAGATCTATTTTGCCTCCGGCGCCCGCGAGGTACTATTGCCATTCGCGAGCCTGCCTTCGATCGGCTCAGTGGATGAGATCAAAAAAATCTTCAGCCATCCCATCCCCAAAAACGAAATCGAATGTCTGACCGTTCACCCCATGGGAACTTGCAGAATGGGTCTCGACCGAAAACGGTCGGTGGTCGACTCCCACGGCGAGAGCCACGACGTGCCGGGGCTTTTTGTGGCCGACGCCAGCGTCTTTCCGTCGCCAATCGGCGTCAATCCGCAGGTCTCGATCATGGCGCTCGCCCACCCGCACAGGCCAGCACATTCTCGAACGAGAGGCGCGTTACTTCACCGCGGTTTGACCGTAAATCTAGATCGTCTCCGACGGTAGCAGCGCTCAGCGTGTAGCGATCAGATGTCGCTGCCGCTACCCGAGCCGCTGCCGCTGCAGTGGCCAGTGTCGCACTGACCAGAGCCGCAGTTGTGGCCGCAATAGCCGCAGTTTTGCGGATCGGAGATCGTGTTCACGCAGCCACCGCCGCCGCAGTTGGAGAGACCGACGGCGCAGCACAGCCCAGAGATGCAGTTTTGTCCCGACGAGCAGGCGATGTTGCAGCCGCCGCAGTGGTTCGGATCGCTTTGAGTCGCCACGCAAATGCCACCGCAGTTGATCTGTCCCGACGGACAGCACTTGCCCACCGAACAGCTCTGGCCAACCGCGCAAGCCGATCCGCAAGCGCCGCAATGGGCCGCATCCGTTTGGAGATTGACGCACTGACTACCGCACGTGGCGAGAGTCCCGCAGTTGATGGACACGAGATCCGGGCTGGACACTGACAGATCGACTGGGACTGCGAGATCGACGGAGACCGCCAGGTCGACTACAACGACGACCGAAAGATCGAGATCGGAGTCGTCCGAATGATGAACGATGGCTGCCCCCGAGTTGGACAGATCTGGACTTGAGCTGTTCAAGTAGGGGCCACCGCAGCCAGCCGCTAGCATCAGCAGGAGGGCCCGAGCGGCGCACTCCACGCCCGATGATTCATTGAGCATCCCTCACCGTCGCATTTTCCATCAGTTCCTGCTAGAGCGCATCTTTCCCTACAGACGCCTTGAGAAACTGCAGTCAGCCATGCGCATCCGTCGAACACCGCGACACGAATGTCACAATTTTCTCCAGAAGTAGCCGCGACAAATTCGTAGCTACACGAAATTCCAAAGACCGCCACATGGTCTCGGATGTGCAATTCGGCTGCGCATATTTTGGAGCCGACGATGAGATCTCCCCTTCGACTACTGTGCGGATTTATCTGTTTGACCGTTGGAACGATCGCGATTCCTCGAACGATCCT
>PLXG01000358.1 GCA_003153195.1 Myxococcales bacterium | reverse complement strand
CGGACATGGCCGCCGACGCACACGTCAGCATCGACGCCGCCGGCATTGCAGTGGGCCTCTCCGCGTACGACGGCGGTACCGACTGATGTCCCATCAGGCTTGTGCGCACGAGTGCCGCTCGATAATCTGAGACCAGGCTTGATTGCACCGCTGCATATGAGGGCACGGCTGTTTCGTACAATCGACGGTTGGAGGTAATCGATGAAAGAAAAGAAAAGACGCAAACATCGCGCCCGCCCACTCCTGGTCGCGAGCACGGGGCTGGCAGTAGCGCTGATGTCCGGCTGCGGCAGTGGTCTTACTACGGAGACCGGGCTTCCCGCCTGTCCAGACTCATGCGGCATCACGATCTCGGACATGGCCGCCGACGCACACGTGAGCGTCGATGCAGGCCTTACCGTCGGCCTCTCCGCTTATGATGGCGGCACGGACGGCGGTAACGACTGATGTCCCGTGAGGAGCGCGAGCTGTTCGAGCTCAGCCTCTACGGTGGTGCGGCCGAAGAGCGCTATCGACGCGCGCGGCCTGAGATCGAAAACTTGCCCTGGGGCACCTTGCCGATCGGAGACCTCAGCGAGCGCGAACGCCTCGCCGCTCGTCGCGAATGGACCGACGCCGCGCTCAGCGAATACGGCAGCGCCGCCACCTTCTCGATCACTTTGAGAGCGCTCTTGCGCGCACGGGTGCCGCTCGATCTCTCCGCCATGGTCGCGCGCTTTCCGCTCGACGAAATCGCACACGCGGAGCTGTGCGCACGCGTCACCGGAGAGCTTGGCGGTGGCACGCCCCTGGCTTATGACCGCGGTGCGCTCTTTCCGCTGCCAGACGCTGCGAGCGAGAATGAATCCCCGGTCTTCGCGGCCGCCGCCCGGGTCCTTCACGAGATGTGCGTTCGGGAGAGCTGGTCGCTGGCGATCATCAAAGTGCTAGCGCGAAAGAATCGCCATCCACTGCTGAAGGCGATTTGGAGCTCGATCGCCAACGATGAAGCGGCGCACGCCGGATTTGGCTGGATGTTTTTCGAGTGGGCCGAGCTCACCGATGCGGAACGTCGCCGACTGGCCAAACGTGCGGCTCAGTCGATCGCCGACCTCGAACGTGCGCTCAAGAAAGCAGAACAGATTCCAACGGAACGACTGTCGCGCTTCGGCATCATCGAGTCCATCGGCAAGAGTACATACCTATCGGAGTCGCGGCGCGCCATCGAGACGCGAATCAAGAAGCCGCTCACCCGTCTCGGTTTGCTGATGTAGCTAGAAGTACCGGCTAGTTTCCCAGGATAGCGCCGAGCGCGGCGGTGCGATAGAAACGTGCGGGATGGTTGGCTGCGTCGTCGTCGACGAAGGTGAACCTGCCGTGCAGATCCGCCGTGGCGGTGCCGATGGAGACGAAGTTGCCCGACGACAAGTTGTCTTCCGCCAAGATACGATAGGTCGCGGCGAGGGTGCCCTCGCCGGTCAGCGTCGCCACACCTTTGGCGATGGCGATCGAGAGCGTCGCCGGTCCCACGCAATACCCGGCGCAGTCGACGCCGCCGCTCGCCGGATCGCAACCGTCGTTGACGACGTCCACGCAGGTGAGTCCCTTCGAGCAGGTCTCGCCGGTAATTCCGGCGCATGGAGCCGAGGCGAATGCGAACCAGCGCGAACGTCGATCCCGATCGGTGCGCGCGGGCACACTCCTCTTCGAGTCGGGTCTCGAAATAGCTGTGGGTCCACAGCCGCCGTGGGCGTTCGATGCTGTTCGATCTCTGCACGATGAGCATGGTGTCGCCGATGTCGACCACCTCGCCGGGGGCGATCGCCACTCGTTCGTTGGCGGGCAAGTCCATCTCCCGCACCCGCGTTCCGTTCGAGCTGCCCATATCTTCGATTTCAATTTGTCTGCCAATATGCAGTCGCGCGTGAATGCGCGACATGGCGGTGTCTTCGATTTGCACGTCGGCGACTTCGCCGCGGCCAATGGTCAGCACGCCTTCAGACGGCAGCGCCACTCGCCGGCATTCGCTTCCTTGGAGGATGAGCAAGCGGAAGCGATCGCCCTCGTCCTTGACACCGTAGTCGGACGCATTCTTACCGGTGAGTTGGGTGGAATCATCGAGCGGGAACACGACAGCGCCACGATATCTCACCCACCGTCGCCGAACAAGATCGGCAATCACCGACATTTTGCAGGCTCAGCTGGAACGGTTTTCTGCTAGTTTTCGCCCATGGTTCGGGTCGCAATCGTGGGCGCTTCTGGATATACCGGGGCCGAGCTCCTCCGCCTCAGCCTCGGGCATCCTCGTATCGAGATCGCCGGCGTCTACGCGCGGACCCAAGCCGGCGAACAAATGGAAGACCAATTTCCGCAGTTCGCCGGGCGCTTTCCCCAAAAGTTGGCCGCTTATGACGCGGCCGAGGTCGCCAAGTCGGCCGAGGTCGCCTTCTTGGCGCTCCCGCACGGCGACGCCGCCAACATCGCGCGCGAGCTGCACGGGCGAGGCCTGCGCGTGTTCGATTTGTCGGCCGATCTGCGGCTGCGATCGCTCGGCGACTACGAAGCTTGGTATGGCAAACATTCGGCGCCCGAGCTTCTTCCGCGCGCCATTTACGGGCTGGTCGAGCGTCATCGCAAATCGATCGTCGATGCGCGACTGGTGGCGGTGCCGGGATGCTATCCAACGGCGACCCTGCTGGCGCTCGCGCCACTTCTCGACGGAAAACTCATCGAATCGGGCGACATCATCATCGACGCCAAGAGCGGAGTGTCCGGCGCCGGCCGCACACCGGGACGGGCGACGCACTTCCCCGAAGTGGCAGGCGGCGTGCGCGCCTACAAAGTCGCCGAGCATCGTCACACGCCCGAGATCGAACAGGAGCTCTCGCTCGCGCACGGCGGCCCGGTGCGAGTGACCTTTACGCCGCACCTCATTCCCATGATCCGTGGCATCGTCTCCACCTGCTACGCCCGCCCGACGGCAAAGCGGCCGCGCGCCGCCTATCTCGACGCGCTCCGGGAGACCTATCGCGACCAGCCGTTCGTGGCGGTGGTCGATCACCCGCCCGACTCGGCGCACCTTACCGGCTCGAACCGCGTGCACGTGAGCGCGTTCGTCGACGAAAGAACCGGTCGGGTGATCGCCATTTCCGCGATCGACAACTTGGTCAAGGGCGCCGCCGGTCAAGCGATTCAGTGCCTGAATGTCGCGCTCGGATTTCCCGAGACCGAAGGTCTCGACGCGGTCGGCATATTTCCCTGATATAGTCGCGCATCTGAGATGCGGCGGCGCGTTCCGATTCTCTTCAAGCTTCTCGGCGCCTACCTCGTGCCGGCGGTGGCCACATTCGTCGGTTTCGGATTTTACGCCCACTACTCCGCCCAGCGCGCGCTGGAAGAAGAGCTGGGAAGACGTCTGACCTCAGTAGCATCCGCGGTCGCGCTCGATGTAGCGGGCGAAAATCTGGCGCTGCTTCAGCCTGGCGATGAGAGCACTCGCACCTACCGAAATATCGCCAGACGCCTCGGCGATTTGGCGATGGACACGCAGGTCGCACGCATCTACCTCTTCGACAAAGAGGGCCATTCGCTCGGCGATACGCGCGCTGGCATCCCGATCGGCGAGCACTACTATGCGCTCGACGCCAATCGCTCCGAGCTCGACACGGTCTTCGCCGGTCGGCCCGCATCGTCGATCTTGTTTCGCGGGCTCGACGGGAAATACTATAAATCGGGCTTCGCGCCGATTCGCGATCCGGATGAGCCGGCCGGCAAAGTCGCCTTTGCCGTCGGCGTCGACGGTGCTGCGGCCATGTACGATCAGTTGGCGACCTTCCGCCGCACGCTGCTCGGGCTCGGCGGTGCCGGCACGCTCTTGGTGGTGATCTTGTCGGTGCTGATGGCGCGACTGCTGGTGCGGCCACTCAACCGCCTATCGCGCGCTGCCGAGCGCATCGGACGCGGCGAGCTCGACGCGCCGGTGTTGGAAGAGTCGCGCGACGAGGTGGGACTGGTGGCTCACACCATGGAGGAGATGCGACGCGGCCTCCGCTCGCGCGACGAGCGCATGCAGATGATGCTGGCCGGTATCGCGCACGAAGTTCGCAACCCGCTCGGCGGACTTCAGCTCTACGCCGGAATTCTGCGCGACGAGCTCACCGGCGATGAGGAAAAGCTCGCCCACGTCCATCGAATCGAACGCGAGCTCGATCATCTGAAGATCATCGTGGAAGAATTCTTGGAGTACGCGCGACGCGGAAAGCCTCAGCTGGTCGATACCAATCTGGCCGATCTACTGGAAGAGGTGCACGGATTGGCACTGCCGCTGGCGCGCGAACGAGATGTCTCGCTCACGCTTACGCGCACGCCGGGGATGGCACGCGCCGACGCCGGACAGCTGCGACGCGCGCTTTTGAACCTGACACAAAATGCCGTGCAAGCCTGCGCATCGGGTAAAGGTCGCGTCGCTCTTGCCTGCAGCTCCGACGGCAAAGGCGCGCACATTTCCATCTCCGACAACGGCGAAGGGATGTCCGCCGAAATGCTTACCAAGATCTGGACACCCTTTTTCACCACGCGACAAAAAGGCACCGGCCTCGGGCTCGCGTTCGTGCGTGAAATCGCGCAAGATCATGGCGCCGATCTCGACGTAAAGAGTCACGTCGGTGAAGGCACCACGTTTGAGCTGACCTTTCCGTGCATCGGGTAGGAGGAAAATGGCCACCATTCTCATCATCGACGACAACGACACCATTCGCGAAGGCTTGACGCAGGTGGTGAAAAAGATGGGCCACGACGTGCTGGCGGCCTCGAGCGGAAAGACCGGGATCGAGCTCTTTCAAAAGCGTCCCGCAGATTTCGCCATCACCGACTTGAAGATGGACGGAATGGACGGGGTCGAGGTGGTTCGCAGACTCAGCGAGCTCGATCCCGATTGTCCCACCATGATCATCACCGCTTTCGGCACGGTCGAAACTGCCGTCGAGGCCATGAAGCTCGGGGCGTTCGACTTCATCATCAAACCGTTCGCGCCCGAGGTGGTTCGCCTCAAAGTCGAGCGCGCGCTCGAGCTCAGGGCCGCGCGTAAAGAGCGTGGCCGACTCGCCGCTGAGACCGATTACCGTCGCGCCGAAGAGGCCGCGCAGTTCCCCGGATATGGTGAGATTGTGGGCAAGACCGAGGCGATGCAGAAGGTCTATCAAGCCATCGAGAAGGTGGCCAAGACCGACACGTCGGTGGCGATCTACGGTGAATCGGGCACCGGCAAGGAGCTGATCGCGCGCGCCATTCACCAGCGCTCGAAAAGGTCAGACAAAGTATTCATCAAGGTGAATTGCGGCGCGCTGGCCGAGACCCTGCTCGAGTCGGAGCTGTTCGGACACGAGCGCGGCGCCTTCACCGGCGCCATCAAGCGCAAGCTCGGCCGTTTCGAGCTGGCCGACACCGGCACGCTCTTTCTCGATGAGATTGGCGACATCACTCCGTCGTTGCAGACCAAGCTTTTGCGCGTGCTGCAGGAGCGCGAGTTCGAGCGCGTCGGAGGTGAAGCCACGGTGAAGGTGGACGTGCGAATCGTGTCGGCGACCAATAAAGATCTCGCCAAAGAGGTGGCCGAGGGTCGCTTTCGCGAAGATCTCTTCTACCGCCTTCAGGTGGTGCCGATGACCATTCCGCCGCTGCGCGATCGCCGCGAAGATGTGGCGCCGCTCATCGCGCACTTCATCGCCAAGCTCGGGCCGAAGACCAACCCGAACGTGAAAGGAATCTCGGACGCGGCGCTCATGCGACTGCTCGCCCATCGCTGGCCGGGAAATGTTCGCGAGCTCGNNTCATCGAGCAGGCGCTGGTGTTCACGGAGGGGTCGCTCATTCCACCCGACGCGCTGCCGGAGATTCTGCGCGGACCGGTCGAGCCGCGCCCGGGCGCTCAAGCGGGCGCCGAAGGTCTCCCGACGCTGACCGGCGACCTGGCCCTCCCCGATCTGCTCGATGACCTAGAAAAACAACTGATTTTAAAGGCTTACGCTCAAGCCAAGGGCGTCAAAACCGAGACCGCTCGACTGCTCGGGATC
>PLXG01000100.1 GCA_003153195.1 Myxococcales bacterium | reverse complement strand
CACCTGATCGAAGGACTCAAAGCCGAAATCGATTCCTGGTAGCGAAGCCGTACGCCTCAATCGACCGAGCGTGGTGAGCGAATCTAACGAAAGCGAGGCCAACGATTCTGACGAGCGCGTCCTAGGCGGCGGCGCAGAGTAGGAATTTCAGGTAGTGCCCGTCGACATGTCCGGCCAAGACCGGAAAGTCGGGCGGCAATCCCAATCGCTGAATCACGCGCACGTAGCGTCCGGAATTTCCCGCCGCCTCGCCAATGGTGCGATCGAGCTCGTCCCAGCTGACTTTGTGGGTGTTCGACACGCAAGCCATGAGCCCATTCGGCGCAGCGACGGCGAGCGCCGCCTGTATCAGATCGCGATAGTCTTTTTGCATCGAAAAAACGCCGGTTTTAGATTGCGAGAAGGACGGTGGATCGATGACGATCAGATCGAACTTTCGCCCGCGTTCGGCCATCTTGGCCAGTACCTTGAACGAATCACCAACGATGAACTCGTGCGACCGCTCGGGAATGCCATTGAGCTCGAAATTTTTTCGCGCCCGTGCGTGAACTCGCTGCGCCAAGTCGACCGACACCACTTCGCGCGCGCCGGCATGCGCGGCGTAGAGTGAAAATGCGCCGGTGTAACTGAACAGGTTGAGCACGCGGCGACCTTTGGCGTGCTGTGCCACCGCCCGGCGTCCTTCGCGCAGATCGGGAAACAATCCGGTCGAAAGCGGCGCAGTCACGTCGACCAAGAACTTGAGCCCGCACTCTTTGACCTCGAACTCGACGGGCGCTACTACGCCACGCTCGAGCGTCGCGGGCGCGCGCGGACCCTCGCCGGTCTGCGGACGAAAACGCTTCTGCTCATAGATGGATCGCGGTTTGTAGATCTCTTCGATCGCGTCATAGACCAGCTCGGCGATGGCCGAAGTGGCGGGTGAAAACAGCTGTGAGACGACATAATCGCCGTATCGATCGATGGTGATACCGGGAAGGCCGTCAGCCTCGGCGTTGATCACCCGATAGGCATTGGTGTCGGCCGGAATCAGCCCTTCTCGGAGCTTTTGCGCCGCCACGACGCGCCGCTTTACGCTGGCCAGATCGAGAAGCTCGGCACGATCACGGGTAAACACACGAACCGCGACGATGTTCTCCGGATCGTACAGACCACGCGCGACGAACTCGCCCGACGGGTCGACGATCTCGATCATCTCGCCGGCATTTTCGCGCAGCGGCCGTCCCCCCAGTGCCTCGCGGAAGACGTACGGATGCCCCGAGCGAAGACGCGATGCCACTTCGGGCTGAACCCGCACCGTGCCCTTGCGGATGCGCGGCTCGAACGTGGACCGCGGGCGAGAAGACGGAGGCGAAAATCGTTTTGGTGGGGGCTTTGGCATGGTGTGAACGGGAGGGCGCAGCCTACCGGAATCATGATCAAAGGCAAGCGACAAACAGCCGCGAAACGGATGTGTAACTTCTGCCAAACTTCCAATTGACTGGTCGGGCGTACTATGGGATGTACCTGCGCAAACCGTCATAGGAAGATGAAAATTGCCCGCTCTCATTCCAATTCGTTTTGGTGACTTCCTGGTCGAGCGGAAGCGCATCGACGACGCTCAGCTTTTGGACGCGCTCGCCGAGCATTGGACCTCCGGTGGAAAAATCGGGGAAGCAGTCGCGCGCAAAGGATATCTCTCGTCGGACGAGATCGAGCGCCTGGCCGACGAATTTCGAAATCTCGAGACGGTGTTCGTCGATGTCGATCAGGCGGCGCGGGAAAGTGTAACGCAAAAGTAGGTGGAATTGCGGACGCTTGAAGGGTGCGATACAGTGTCGCGCCGGGCGGCGACCGGGCTGATAGGGCCGCAAAGAGTACGAGACAATACAGCAACAACGGTTATCAGGTTGACTTTTTTGGGGTTTAGGCGGAACGCTTCGGGAGTGTGAGGTAGATCTTTGCCTCAACGGATACGTATATGACTGTGAGACGCAATTGGAGGCCGGATACGATGTCACAAGGCGATTCCCCTGACTCCCCGATAAACGCGGGCGATGCGCTCTCAGATGCGCCGGCTCCGGATGAGCTCGGGCCGCTCGTGGGTCGCTCGGTCGGGGGGTACGCCGTTACCAGCTACATCGGCGAGGGTCCCACTGGCGTAGTTTATCGGGCGGAAGATCTCCTCGGCAAGGGGATGGCCATGAAACTGGTCCACTCCGAGCTGACCGATCGACGCGCGGCCGAACATCTGGTCGACGATTTGATCACGCTTTCCAAGATCGATTCGCCGCACTTCGTTCGGCTGCTCGATCACGGTTACACCGACGAAGCGAATGCGCGTCAGTTCTTCTTCAACTGCGAGCTGCCGGTTGGCTGCGACCTCGAGAGCGCGCTGACGGGAAGCGGCCATCTCCAGCCGCTGCGCGCGGTCGAGATCGTTCTGCAACTGTGCGACGCGCTCGAATCGGCGCACGGAATGTCGATCGTCCACGGCAGCATCAAGCCGCGCAACGTGTTCATGGTGCCGGGGCACGGCGGCCCGGTGGTGAAGCTGCTCGACTTCGGCGCGCGCTGGCTGGCGGAAGCGTCGCCGATCGTCGTCGGCGATCCGTTCTATCTCGCACCGGAGCAGATTCTCGATCAGACCAGCGATCTGCGCACCGACGTCTACGCGGTAGGCGTACTCATGCACGAGCTGTTCACCGGACGCTTGCCGTTCGACGAGACCAGCCATTTGATCCCGATTTCGATCGGCCCGCCGCTCTCGCTTCCCGAAGGAATCGACGACGAGCTGGGACGAATCATTTTGTGCGCGCTCGCTCGCAAACGCGAAGATCGCTTTCAATCGATCTCCGATCTGCGTGCGGCGCTGGAGCGCTGGGCCACCTCGAACCCGACGCTACTGCTCGAAGTGGTGGCGATCCATGCGCATGAGCAGCGGCGGCAGGTGGGAGCGCTGGCCGCGCACTTCGACTTGAGCACCGAGCGCACCAACCCGACCTCCAAGATTGACGCGCCCGACTCGCCAGGCTCGATGGACTCGATCGATCCGACCACGGCACAAGTGCCGAAGCTCGACATCGTTCAATTGGCGAATGCATCGCGCGAAGAGCCTTCGGGGCCGCACCCGCGCGTAGAAGCGACCGGTCCGGAAAATGGCAGCGGTGGTGGAAATGGCGAAAAACCGGCCGCGGCGCCCGCCGAAGAAGAATCGGTAGAGGCTTCGCTGGAAGCTTTCATCAATCAGGCCAACGCGAACTTCCCCGAGGCGCCGGAGCCGGTTGTAGCCGAACCTGCCGCGACCGCAGCGCCCATGCCCGAGTCTGCCGAACGCACGCGCAAGCGCACCGCCACGCCTCCTCCTCCTGAGCCTGCCGAACGCACGCGCAAGCGCACCGCCACGCCTCCTCCTCC
>PLXG01000234.1 GCA_003153195.1 Myxococcales bacterium | reverse complement strand
TCGACAAAAAAGAGAAGCGGGTGCTGCTCTCGCACCTCTTGAAAGATCCCTCGCTCAAACGCGCACTGGTGTTCACACGCACCAAGCATTCGGCCGATCGAGTGGCCGAGCATCTGGTGCGTAACGGCATCGAAGCGCAGGCGATTCACGGCAACAAATCGCANNTCGGCCGAACCGCCCGCGCCGGCTCGAGCGGCATCGCGCTCTCGTTCTGCGATCAGGAAGAGCGCTCGTACGTGCACGGCATCGAACGGCTCATCAAACGCACCATTCCGGTGCTGCAAAACCCACGTCAGCGCGGTGGAGATGAAGACGCCACGACCGAAATAGCGGCATCGCCCCCTTCGCGGCCGACCGCGCCTGGTCGTTACTCGCGCGATGGCCACTCGACTGGCGGACGCTCGGGTGGGCAGGGCGGACGTCCAAGTGGAAATCGTTCTTCCGCCAATCGCCCGGCCGCTCGGCCCGCGACTCCGTTTCACGCGCGTCCGGCGCTGCCGTCCTCGCCGACTCGCTCTCCCGCGGGATCTTCGCCGGCTCAGCCGCCGGCGCGAGCTCCGGTGCCGCCNNTTAAGGGAGGAGCAACGAAGCGAGCCGTGCCGAGGGACCGAAACGGCGACGGGAGGATTTATGAGATGCGCTCTAGTCAAGTCCTTCGCGCACGCATTCGTCTGACAAATTGCCAGCCGCCCAAAATTCCCAGCGCGCCGAGTAGCAGCGCCAGCGTCCCCGCGTCGGAAGGGTCGGCCGATCCGGCGCCCATGCGACAGCTACAACCTGGCGGCGGAGCTTTGGCGTAGTCGATCCACAGCACCGCCTCGGCGACGCGCCCTCCGGCGTTTCGCGCGCGTACTTTGTACGGCTGCGCGCCGATAGTGTTCGAGCTCACCTGATGGGTCAGCACCGTGTCGTAGGTGGTGTCCCAAGTTCCGTCGTAGCCGTCGTCCCACTTGGTCGCGATTCCCGACGTGGCGTCGCCATCATCGGCTTGCGCGGTGGCCACCAGCGTGACCTTGTCGGCGATGGTGGGATGCAGCGGCTTGGTGGTCAGCGTCACCGTGAACGGTTTTCCGACGGTGGTGATGCCCAGCGCCGCGGCGGCGTCGAGACGGCCATAGCCGTAGCTCCCGTTGGGCACTGTTCCGGTGGTGGTGTCGCTCACCGCGCCGGCGCGGATCGCGTCGCGCGCTTTGTCGCCCTGAATTCCCGCCTGTGCCAAGAGTGCGGCCACGCCGGTCACGTGAGGCGATGCGCCCGACGTCCCGCCGAACACGCGATAACTTCCGTAGGGCGTTTTTTCGGTGGTGAGGTGCTCCGACGCCACCCAAGGATTGTCGGGCGCGGTGACGTCGGGCTTGATCACACCGTCGATGCGCGGGCCGAGCGGCGTGTAGGCGCGAATTTTTCCTTCGGTGTCGGCATATCCCTCCGGCACGTCGTAAGACTGATCATAATAGGTGCTGTACCAAGGCTCGCTGGCTGCTTCCAGGTGATCAGGCTGTGCGTTCACCGCGATACAGTGATCGGCCACCGACGGAATGCCGATGGTGCTGACGTCGGTCGAGGCCGCGCCCATCCAGGCCGCGCCGAGGCCCCAGCTCGACTGATCGTCCGACACGTAGGCGTCGACGGTGATGACTTTGTGCGGATCGCCGTGCACTGTGAGCGTCCAGGTCCCCACGGCGGGGTGATTGGTGGCCGTGGTGCCGTAAAGGATCACGTCGGCGAACCAGGTCCCGCGGGTGGTGGTCTGAACGGTGGAGTAGAACTGCGTGCCCGACGGAAACTTGCCGTTCGGGATGACGCTGAGATCGTGGGCGTCTCCGTTCGGGCCGGTGAGCGTGAAGTCGGCCGGCGTCCCGCCGCGAACGTTGATCGAGAGATCGATGTAGCTGAGCGGCGTGCTCGCGCTCTTGGCGCTGGCTGGAAGATCGAACTGAAGCGTGGCCACCTGCGCCGCCAGCACTTGGGCGTGCGCGTGTTTGTGCGCCGAACCTTGATCGCCGGTGGGACAGGTGTGAGTGACGTTGGCGCTCGTTTCCGATTCGTCGATGAGCTGCGAGAGCGGATCGGTGCCGTCGAGCGCCTGCCCGGTCCATGGTGCGAGTTCGTAGAGCATGACGTTCGGTGTTTCGCCGAGCACGAAGGTGGCGCCGTCGATGGGGAGACCGGTCTCGTCGGTGTCGTCCCAAGCCAATACCACTTCGGCATCGGGCGCCATGCCCACCCAGCGTCTGCCCACCAGCGGCACGTCGCCGATGAGAATGGTATTCACGCCGGTCGCGTGCTCGGCGTCAGCATATCCGTACAATGTTCCACCCGAGTAGTCGACCTTGGCCTTCGATAGATTGCTTCCGCGCACGAACAGATCGTCGGTATCGGGAGTGGTGAGCGTGACTTGGATTTTGCGAAATTTGCTGGTGCCGAGTCGGACCAGTCGTTCGCCCACGTCGACCTTGCCGTTCAGGTTCACGTCGTCGGGGACGAACAGCGGCTCGCCGAGCGCGGGCGCGGTGTCGTCGAATCCGGCAGCGTCGCCGTAATTTCGTTTGCCGTCGCCGTTGACGTCGATATAGAGCCAGTCGATGCCCGGATCGAAAGCGCTGATGGTTCGCGCTTTCACTGGACCCAAATAGTCGATGGGCGTCACCGGCAGCCAAACGGCGATCTCACCCGCATCGGCGACTCCATTTTGATTGAGATCGATCGAATCGACGCCCGGTGTGAGAACACCATCGCCGTCGGTGTCGATCCAATCGAAGTATCCGGCGTCGCCTTTGAAGAAGGCGGGCTGAAACGGATCGACCAGCGAGTCGACGTCGCCGATCACCACGCCGGTGCCGGTGAGAAAGTCTAGATCGGGTCGCGCGCCGCGCGCATCGGCGAGACGAACGATTTCGGCCGATCGATCGAGCGGCATCGGACCCCGGCCCGACGCGTGTGAAATGTGAACGACCGCGGGCAGCGCCGCCACTTTTGCCACGCTCTCGGCGGTGACGCGCGCGGGGACGAACCGCCGGTAAAAGAGCGTCTTGCCTTGAACCTGTTTGAGCTCGGCACCGGCGGCGTGCAGTTGTGCCAGGGATTCCTCGGTGGCTGGCGCGGCGAGCTCGATCAGCACCTTGGCGCGACCGGTGATGCCCGGTCCGCGATGTCCGCCGCCCACCAATCCTGTTTCGATCGCGCGGGTCACGTTGGGATCGAGCTTGATCGGAGCTCGATCAGGTTGGGCGAGCGCCGGTTCGGCGAGCGCCGTCGCACTGAAGGTAGCGAGCGCCATCAGGCTCGCGGCCGGGAGTCTCAGCATGCGGCTGATGGTGGCACAGATCGAGCCCCGGTTGAAACCCCGTCAGCGGTCGAAGCGGGTGGCGTAGTTGATGGTTCCGGTTCCGGAATTGTAATACGCCAGGTGCGGCCGGTCATTTTCGTCGACGGCGATGGAGACCAGCGCGTAGTTGGGATCGCTGGGATCGTTGGTGTCGGTGAGATCGTCGACGATGTCGGCGATCCAGGCGGTGGTCCCTTGAATCACGGTCTGACGGTGATACTCGACGGTGCCGCCGCCAAGATCGTTTTGCACGAACGCCATGAGATGCAGCAGCCCGAAGGAATCGACGGCCAATGACGTGCGCGTGAGCGGCTGCGCTTTGTTGTAGGCGATCGAATCGACGACGATGCTGTGCGAAGGTACGTCGAGATCGTCCTGCCAACTGCCGACCTCGATCTGCGCCGCGCTGTCGCTCACGCTGACCAGGTAGCTCACGTACTTCCAGGTCCCGAAGATGGCCAGGCCCGGGCTCATTCCGCACTGCGTGGTTCCGCCGAGAGAAAAGTTATCGACAGTTTGCGGCATCGACCAGTTGGTGCCGTCGAACTCGTCGAACACCGGCTTCGACAGCGGCAGCGTGGTGTGTTCGTAGTAGGCGACACGCGGCAGATTCGGATCCATGGTCATCGCCATTTTTCCGGTACCGTAGGTCGCGTCGAGCGAAGAGGCGACGATCTGTTGCGGCGCCCACGTTCCACCCATTCGCTCGTGCGAATGAATCTCGCCCACCACGGGATTGAAGTTGGTCACAAAAACGTTTCCCGATGGTGCGACACCGATGGAGACCTCGCCACTCGCCGACAAATTGTCTTCGACCAACTCGCCCGTCGCCGAATCGAACCCGCCCGTGGCGAGCGTCTGATAGTAAAGACCCTTGGCCCACTCGGCGTCGATGAGATAGGCGACGTGTAGCTGATCGTTTTGACCACCGGCGATCGCCGAGGCGACGCCCACGCGCTCACCGATGGTGCTCGACGGGTGCGTGGAGATGGTGGGCTGAAGCGGCATGTTCGAAACCACTTGCGAACGGTCGAAGTGCGCCACATGCAGATCGGTCTCGTCAGGATCTTCCATCGAGCGGTAGACGATGCCGACGTGACCGCTCTGCGAAATCGCCAGCGACACCGTGGCCGGATCTAAAATGGCCGACTCGACCGCGAACACCCGACGATCTTGGCAAGTCTGGCGGCCGACGGTGGTCCAATAGTCGCGCTGCGCGCATGGCGAATCGGGCGGGGCTTGCGCGATGCGCGAAGCGAGATCGCCGTGGCTGCCGTCGAGGAGCACTCCGGCATCGGTCAGCCCATTGGTGGTCGGCCCGTCAGTGCCTGCGTCGGCCGGTGGAATCGCCAGATCGTCGGACGCGACCTGATGAAATCCACCACAGCCGATGGTCACACCGACGAGACCTAGAAGGAGGGAAGCCCGCACGAAGACTCATCGGAGCAGGATTCGTGCTAAGCCAAGGTGCTAAAATGATTAACCTCCTCGAGGCCACTCGACGAGCCAGTGAGGACTTTAGGCCGCGTTTGCAAAGTCGATAGGCCCATGCGAACGTCGACCTCGCCTCAAGAAGGAGCACAATGGGAACGTTGGCAGTCTCAGATCAGGCGCAGCTGCGCGGGCCGATTCAGTCCTATAACCCTGCCACCGGCGAGCTCCTCGGTGCGGTCCCCGATTTGGCCGCCGATGAAGTTCGCGCGCAAGTGGCGCGGGCGCGGGCGGCGCAAGCCAGCTGGAGTGCACTCGGCGTTCGCGAGCGTACGCGGCGAGTCGGACTTTTGCGCGACGCGTTCGTGTCGCAGGCCGAAGAGATTTGCGAATTCATCTCGCGCGAAGGCGGCAAGACCCGGCCCGAGGCGCTGTCGATGGAAGTGATGCCGGTGTGCGATCTCGCCACCTACTTCGTCAAACGCGCGCCGAAGATTTTGCGGCCGCGAAAGATCTCCATGCATCTTTTGAAAACGCGCGCGAGCTATCTGCACTACGTGCCGCGCGGTGTGGTGGGCGTGATCTCGCCGTGGAATTTTCCGTTNNGCGAGCTGGTGATGGCGCTCATCGCCGGCAACGCGGTGGTGCTCAAACCTTCGGAGATGACGCCGCTCATCGCGCTCAAGACCAAGGAGATCTACGATCGCTCGGGGATGCCGCCCGATCTGTTTCAGGTGGTGACCGGTCGGGGCGCGACTGGCGCGGCGCTGATCGACGCGGGGATCGACTACTGCATCTTCACCGGATCAGTCGCGACCGGACGGAAAGTGGCGGCGGCGTGTGGCGAAAGGCTCATTCCCTGCGTGCTCGAGCTCGGCGGAAAGGCGCCGGCCATCGTCTGCGCCGACGCCAATCTCGATCGCACCGCGCGTGCGCTCACCTGGGGCGCGTTCGCCAACCAAGGGCAAGTGTGCGCGTCGATCGAGCGAGTCTACGCGCTCGACTCGGTGCACGATGAGCTGGTGGAAAAAGTGTTGGCCGAAGTGGCCAAGCTTCGTCAGGGAGATCCCAGTCGCGGCGACACCGTCGACGCCGGCGCGATGACCTGGAGCGATCAGGTCGGCATCGTCGAAGATCGCATCAAGAACGCGGTGACATCGGGTGCAAAAATTCGCGCTGGTGGCGCGCGCGCAGGGCAGGGACTCTGCTTTCAACCGACCGTGCTCACCGATTGCCGGCAAGAGATGGACGTGATGCGCAAGGAGATCTTCGGTCCGGTCATGCCGATCATGCGCGTGGCCAGCGAAGAAGAGGCGCTCGCGCTGGCCAACGATTCGCATCTCGGGCTCACCGCCTACGTGTTCACCGATGATCGACAAAAGGGAAAGCGCCTGGCCGAACGTCTCGAGGCTGGCACGGTGATGGTCAACGAAACCCTGATCACCTTCGCGGCGCCGGAAACTCCCTGGGGTGGGGTGAAAGAATCGGGCATCGGGCGCACGCATTCCGACGACGGATTGCGCGATCTTTGTCAGACGCGCCACGTGAACTACGATCGTCTGCGCTTAAAACGAGAGCTGTGGTGGTATCCCTACTCGGATAAATTGTACAAACAGACGTTGAAAGTTTTGAAATGGCTTTTTAGATGAGGACCTCATGAGCGTAAAGACCGTCGACAAACCGTGGGGACACGAGCTGATCTGGGCGGTGACCGACCGCTACGTAGGCAAGATCCTTCATATCAAAAAGGGCCAAGCGCTCTCGCTGCAGTACCACGTGAAAAAAGACGAGACGGTCATGGTGCTGAAGGGAAAGATGGCGTTCACCCACTATCGAGACGGCGAGGCGCCGGTGGTGAGCGAATTCGGTCCGCTCGAGCCGTTTCACGTCACGCCGGGGTTGCGCCATCGCATGACCGCACTCGAAGACACCGACGTGATCGAAGTGTCGACCACCGAACTCGACGACGTGGTGCGCTTGGAAGATCGTTACGGACGAGAGGGAACTTCGAAGGCTTGAAGAGATCGAGTCGGACGATCCGTTGAAGCGAGATTACTTCTTGGCGGCGTCGGGCTTGGCGGCAGCGGCGGGCGCATCTTTCTTCGCGTCAGTCTTACTGGCCGAGCCGGATGCGTCAGGAGTCGCCTTCGGTGCTTCCTTGTCGCCGGCCTCATCGGGGGCGCGCTCCCACACCGTCGGCTGACCGTTGCCGGTCTTGTCATAGCCAACGCGATCGAGCCGACCGCCTTCGTAGTATTCCCAGATGTCGATCTTGCCGTTATGCTTGGTCGAGCGCTCGATGCGCGCCAGCTTGTCGTTCTCGTAAAATTTCCAGATGTCCGTTTTACCGTCGAAGTTGGTGTCGAGCTCGTCGCGAACTTTCTTGCCGTTCTGACGGTAGGCCCATAGATCGCTCTTGCCGTCGAAATCGAGATCGAACTCCTCGAGCGTTACGTTGCCGGAGTTGTCGTAGTAGACCCACATATCTTTTTTGCCGTCGAAGTTGAGGTCGACCTCTTTGCAGGTGAGCACTTCGACCTTGGTACCGTTGTCGGTCTGCGACGAATAGAACTTCCACACATCGGGCTTTTGATCGTGGTTGATGTCGAGCTCGACGACTTTTTTCCCGTTGGCGTCGCAGCGCGATTTATCGGTAGCGACCGGCGCGGGCGCGACCGCGTTCACCGGCGCAGGCTCAGCTTTCGTTTGAGGCGAAGAGGCGCAGCCAGCGGCGATCATGACTGCGCCAGCTATGAGCGAGTCGCTAAGCGAACGGAATCTCATCATGAACCGAGATTAGCGCGGTCGTTAAATCTCCGCAAGAAGCCCCGGCCGTCATTAATAGTGAGAGGATCCCATCCATTGGGAGCTCGTTTGACGATATACCTATTGCAATATAGGGTTATGGGTAGGAAGTGAGTCATGAGAAAGAAAATCTCGACCACCGTCTACATCACGCCCGAACAGGATGAGCTGCTCAAGCGGCTTCACGAAAAAACCAAAGTGCCAGTGGCGGAATACATTCGCCAAGGGATCGATCTGATCCTCGAGCAGTACAAAGAAAATCTCCCAGGCCAGCAATCTCTTTTTAAATGAGTCGACAGGCTGGTCTTCCGCGACTAGAGTTTCGGCACTTTCGAACTGTCGACTGTTAACCGTCGACAGTCGACTCCGCAGATGGGCTTCGATTCCAAGCACATAAGAAACTTTTCGATCATCGCGCACATCGATCACGGAAAGTCCACGCTCGCCGATCGCATCTTGGAAGAGACCGGCGCGCTCACCGATCGCGAGCGAGTCGATCAGTTTCTCGACAAGATGGACCTCGAACGAGAGCGCGGCATCACCATCA
>PLXG01000008.1 GCA_003153195.1 Myxococcales bacterium | reverse complement strand
CGAGCTATTCGAGCGTATCGATCGTCCGGCGCTTTCGCCGCTGCCGACAGAACGATTCAGTTACGGCGAATGGAAACGCGCGCGCGTCAACATCGACTACCACGTCGAGGTCGAGCGCCATTATTACTCGGCGCCGCACTCGCTGGTGCACGAAGAGGTCGAGGTGCGCAGCGCGGCGGCGACGGTCGAAATCTTTTATCGCGGTCAGCGCGTCGCATCGCACGTGCGCTCATTTACGCGCGGACGGCACACGACGATTGCGGCGCATATGCCGAAGCGCCACCAAAAACATATGGAGTGGTCGCCGACGCGACTGATTCATTGGGGGCAATCGATCGGCGTCGCGACCTGCGCGCTGGTCGAGAAAATCTTAGAAGAGCGGCGCCATCCCGAGCACGGCTATCGATCGTGTTTGGGAATTTTGCGACTCGGCGAGCGCTACGGCAAAGAGCGACTCGAAGCGGCGTGCGGGCGGGCGCTGCACTCGGGTGCTAGGTCGTATCGGCACGTCGATTCGATTTTGAAACACGGGCTCGATCGCACGCCGCTGGTCATCGAGGAAGCGCAAGTCGCGCCAGCTATCGATCACGAAAATGTCCGCGGGAAAAACTACTACAACTAAAGGAGACCCATGCTCACTGAACCTACCGTCGAGAAATTGAAAGCGCTGCGACTCGACGCGCTCGCACAAGCTTGGCTCGAACAGCAGCGCGCACCCGATGTCGGCGCACTTTCATTCGATGAACGGCTGGCGCTGCTGGTCGATGCCGAGTGGCTCGCACGAGAAAACAAACGACTCGCTCGCGCTTTGAAAGAGGCGAAGCTGCGCCTTTCGCAAGCGTGCGTCGAGGACATCGACTATCCCGCCCGTCGAGAACTCGACAAGGCAGTCGTCAAACAGCTCGCCAGCTGCAAATGGATCGTCGAGCATCAGAACGTGATCGTCACCGGCGCGACCGGCACCGGAAAAACGTATCTCGCATGCGCGCTGGCGCAGCAAGCGTGTCGCAAAGGATATCGTGCGATGTATCGACGCGCCTCGCGATTGTCAGACGAACTGTCGCTCGCGCGCGCCGACGGATCGTTTGCGCGCGTGCTCGCACGCATCGCGCGCATCGACGTACTCGTGCTCGACGACTGGGGCCACGCGCCGCTGCGCGATCAAGAGCGCCGCGACCTCGGAGAAATCATCGACGACCGTCACGGCCTGCGCTCAACCATCATGACTAGCCAGCTACCGACGGCCAAGTGGCACGACCACATCGCCGACCCGACTAACGCCGACGCGATTTGCGACCGCATGCTCCACAACGCACACCGAATCGTGTTAAAGGGTCCTTCAAGAAGAAAGGAGGAAGGCTCCATCTCAGAAAAATAGAACCAGCGTCGCTTCGCTCCGATCACGATCACCGATCCGCGTGATCACGATGCGCCGATCTTACTGATCACGATCGCCGGAATACGCAGCTTGCGCACGCGCTCGCCGATTTCACCTTGCACAACTCGCACCAGCTGACGGTCGCGCACGACCTCGTGGCCGGCGAGAAACACGTCGCTGATCGCACTTTTCACAGCCGAAGTGAGGATCTGAGCGGTCTTGGTGGCCCAGACAATCCGGGACGGGATCGGAGGCTTCGGTGGGCGCAGCTTTTAAGGAGAATCTTTTCGATCGATATTTTCGTGTGCCCTCGTTGTTCAGGACCGATGCGATTGATCTCGGTTATCGAGAAGCGGGAGGTTGCCGAGAAGATGGTTCGCCATCTGGGATTGCCGACACGCGGCCCACCTCGAGGTAGACCCTGGCGGGCAGGGCAGCAGAGCCTCGACCTGTCGGACACCACCGATGAGTTCGATGCTGCCTTCATAGCCACGAACGTGCTCTCGTCGCCGTCCTTGATGATGAGCCAACCGCGGAGCCTACCGTCCTTGCCGAGCTTCACGCTCCCGGTGCCACTCATCGGATCGTACTCCCAGGCTCCTTGCCAACTGAACGACGCCCCTGCTTTCGTAGCTCTCACCCTGATGTATGCGAGCAAGCAGTGCATCCGAAGTCGGTCCATGTGCCCGGTGATCGAAATCATCGCGGGGCCCAGATCGTCGAGACCATCATTTACCCACTGCGACGTTTCTGTGATTCGCCACCAGCCCGCGATATGCGCTGGAATCTCGATCATCGTGACGGACTTTTACTCGAAGAAAACAAGCAAGGAAAGCCCTTCGAGAGCAGACCTAAAATCTCCGCTCGGGGCATTTCTCACGAGCAGAGATGGGTCATTTTCTCAGAGCAACGAAGCCCTATGGACCAAGAAGCAATCAAACCAAGCCTGCTTCGACGATTCGCCCTGATCCTCTCAGTTTTCTGATTCGCCGCGCTGCTTGGTCTCATGATTTCACGTGATTACGTTTGGCCTGCGACTTGCTGTTCATAAAGCCATGAACGTCAGAAGAATCAGCGTTGTGGCGCTTCTGCTGCTCGGATGCTCCGTGCATGCCCTTCCGATCGATTCCAAAACGAAAGAGTGCGCCGCGCTCAGCGAAACGGACTGCGCGAAAACGAGCGGCTGCAAAAAGCGGTTCAGCTGTCCTGCCTGCGACGGCAGCGTGAGTTATGAAGTGTGTGAGTCGTCCTCGGAGGAAGATGGCGCCTGTGTGGAGCCGAAATGCGGAAGCTGTGGTGCTCACCTCGACAAGGCATCGTGTGACGCCGATACGCAATGCGCGTCGGGGACCTGTCCATCTTGCACCGGCGGAGAAGAATTTGTCGCCTGCTACGACCGTGGAAGCGCACGCGGATTCGCTTGTCCAGCAGGGTGCCCATCGACCTGCGACGGTCTAAGCGAGGCCGACTGCAACGCCAACTCGAGCTGCGCACTAAATGGGTGCGGGTTCTGTTACGATATAGGAGGCGTCTTCCAGAGCTGTGGAAATCGCAACGAGGGACCCAAGTTCCAGGCTTTGACGTGCGATCAGTGCATCGATCCCTGTAAGAACCTCGACGTTGCCTCCTGTACCCAGAACTCGAACTGCCAAGTGTGGTCAGGCTGCGGCTGCAGCGGACCGGCCGCCTGTATCGACAAGCGCACTCCACTCCCGGACTGTCTCGGCTGCGCATGTAAAGTGCTCGGCGAAGCGTGCGGCGCGAGCGCCGAGTGCTGCAGCGGTGTGTGTGTGTCGGTGAACAGCCAAGGTCAGTGCATCGCCGGCGACTGAAGCTACGTCCTTGTTGCCGCGCCGCGACTCGGCGACCTCGAACGCGATGAAGTCATTCGGCGCGCGCTCGACATCGTCCTTACGCATGAGGTGGCGCGTATTGATTCCCTCCATCCATCGCGACATGCCGCGCTCGATCGAGGGGTACTATCAAGAGATCGGACGGGCCGGCCGCGACGGCCTGCCGAGCGATTGCGTGCTCTTTTATTCATTGTCGGACGTGCAAAGCTATGATCGTTTCGTCGGCGCCGCGCCGCCCGAGATCGCCGAGCGCCACCGTCAGCTTGTCCGAGAGATGATGGCATTCGCCGAGGGTTGCGACTGCCGGCATCGGACGTTGGTGGGTTACTTCGACGAGCAGATCGAACCCTGTGGCAACGCCTGCGATGTGTGTATGCCAAGATCGATTCTCGCCTCGTCCCTCACTCCCGAAAAGACGATAATTCGGCCGGCGCCGCACGCGGCATCGATTATCGCGATCAATACGCTCGCCGGCGGTGACGAAGCGACGCGCTTCGCGGAGCTTCGCGAGCTGCGGCGTCGCTTGGCGGCTGAGCGCGCGCTGCCGGCGTACGTAGTGTTTTCCAACGCAGTGCTCCACGAGCTGGCCCGCTGCAAGCCCGAGGACGATGCGGCGCTCCTCGGAATTCGGGGGATGGCAGTCTATAGGGCGAACGATCTGAAGANNGGATCGATCCCGTCGAACACGCCGCTGTTATCAGACAGGTCGAGTCCCTGCTGGCCCGCTCGCCACGATCTACCTCGAGGTGGGGCGCGTGTCGGCAATCCGAGGTGCCGAAGAATTTTCTCAGCGACTTGCTGATTTTCGATCACCGAGATCAATCTCATCGGTCCTCCACAACGGGCGCAAACAAAAATATCAACCGAGAAAGTTCGCCTTAACAACAGCGC
>PLXG01000327.1 GCA_003153195.1 Myxococcales bacterium | reverse complement strand
GCGACGACGCCACGCTCGCGTCGATCAATCCGCAGACGCTGCTAGCAAAGCGAATCAAAAAGCTGAACGGCTGGCCGGAGCTCACCGGCACCGGCGATGGGAAACTGTGGGGATTTTTTCCCAATTCCGACCAGCCGCGCGTCGCCAGCTTGGACCACAGCACCGGAGTGGAAGGGCAAACCTTCGCGCTCGACGGACTCGACACCGGCGGCAGTTGGGCGTTTGCACATTGGGGCGGCGACTTCTGGCTTTTTCTCGGCGGAGGCGCGAACGGCAACACGCAAGTTCACCACCTGCAGTCGTCGGACGGCACGCTCACAACGCCAATTCCGTTCACCAACCGCACCATCGTCGGCGCCGGCGTCTCCACCTGCGCCCCCACCGTCATCCCCTAAACAAACAACAAACAGGTCACGCTCCTGGGTCGTAACCAATTGAAATAAAAGTTTAATTCGCAGCAAGCGCGCGTTTTGCTCGGCCGAAAAAAAATGCCGGCAACTCGCGCGGTTATGTCGAAAAACTCCATTTTAACAGCTACTTATTGGAGTGGAGCGTGTGCCGGGAGCTTGGGCTGGTAGGGGATGTCGATGAAGGAGGGTGTTCCGTCGCGCGCGATCTTCAGCAGCAGCGACTGGTACGGCTTGAACGCCAGCGTCACTTCGGTCGATTTCCCGGCCGCGTTGATTCTCACCTTCTTGGCAATTTCGACATCGCTGTACGACTGTCCTTAACCGAGCGGCATCTTGAGACCGCGTGCGCGCGGCTGCGCGAAGAAGAGGTAATGCTGCCCGTCTTGCACACGCGCCCAAAAATCGGGCAGGTCATCTCCCTCGACCAGCGGCGGCGTACGCAAAATCGTCGCCGCTTCAATCGACACATTGGCCAGCGCAGTCAGCTCGCGCATCGCCTTGCCGAATCGCTCGCTCTTCTTCAACCCCGGTTGCTTGGGTACCCTTTTGAGACAGACCGGAAGTCCAACGCGTGCGAGCCGCAAGATCGCTTCGAGCGCATCGCCGTCGAGATATTCCACGTCGATGTAAAGCGCGGCAAACGACGCATCGCCGATGACCAGCCGCCCGCCATCGAGCCGTCCTTGTGCGAGCAGCGCGCCGTTCACCCAAAGTGGTTGGCGTCCCTTCAGCTCCGCTGGCGGGACCACGTAGCGCATTTCGTAGGCGCCACTCCCGGTCCAACGAAACTGCAACTCCTTGGGATAGTCGCCCTGCACCCACGCGTCCTCTTGCGGTAGATAGATCGCCACATCCGAGTAGGTTCGGCCGCGCGCCATGAACGACGAAACTTTTTCCAGATAGGCGTTGAAGGCGCGCAGCTCGGACGCCAGCGACCCGCCCGGTCCAACGTGAACCGCGGCATAAAATTCGCCATCGCGCGTCTTGGTGCGGAACGGCGCGCCGTGCCAAATAATGTGATTCACTCCGTTCGCGAAGATCGCGTCCGCGATCAGCTTCAGATCCGCGGTCTGCTCCGACTTGAAGTGCTCGCGCGGAAATCCGTAGGCACAGGTGAAGCTCTCCGCCGTGACGTCGCGCTTTCCGCTGAGCGCCGCCGACGACGCAGCAATTCGAGAAAATTCCGGCTGGTACAAAAGCGCCTCGCTCTCCGGCACATCGGCGGTGGCGTAGGCAGAAAGTAGATCCGCCGGCGTCCCTTGCGCCTGTACCCGCGAAAACGCACCGAGATCGTGACTCTTCTGCGTGAACGGCCGATAGAAATTCTCCAGCACATAGCGCGAGACCAACTTCAGATAGTCGTAGCGAGGCCCGGCGTTCTCGGGCGCCATGATCTTTTCCATGAAGGGCTGGATCTCGTAGCCGTAACGTCGTTCGAAATCGGCGCCGAAACCATCGGTCCAGATCTTGGTCGTCTCCACTTCCCACGAATCACAAAAGAGCGCCGACGGCCGACCGGTGTGCGTCGCTTTCGAAAGTGCATCGCCCACCCGCGCGGCGTAGTGCTCGAACGCGGGCCGGCTCAAGTGATCGAGAATCAACCCCTGCGCCGGATATTCCCAGGAGATGAGGTTGCGCTGCTCGAACTTTAGATCGCCGTAGATCTTGGTCGCCTCTAGTTTGGGAACTTGCGAATCTCCGAATGGCCAAGCCGAGCCGAAGGTGAAATCACAACCGAGCCCGATTCGTTGCGCGTACTCTTTGGCATAGGCGACGATCTCGGACCACTCGGGGCTCAGCCACTTTTGTCGCGGCTCGATCTTCTTCCGCTCTTCGTCGGTGATCTGGGGATAGAAGCGCTTGTACCGTTCGATGTTGAGCGGATAGACCCAGGCGATTTCGACCCCGCCGAAGCCCATCTCCTTGAACCAGTCGAGCTGACGAGCGACGTCCTCTTTTTTGATTTCGGAGGCAAACCACCACCAGCGCGTGTAGGGCTTGGCGTTGGCGTAAAAATGTCCCGATTCGAGCGCCAGCGATTGCGTTTGCTGCGGCAGGTGACACCCAGCGGATAGGCCGAGTCCGAAAACGAGGGCTAAACTTCGTACAAAATTCCGCGGGAACACCAAAAGCGACTCTGTGCGGCCGCGCGCTGAAAGTCAAATTGCCCGTCGCTGTCTCGCGTGCATCTTTCAATAAAACGTGTACTCTCCCGGCGCATGCGAGCTCTCCTTCTCACTCTACTCATCGCCGGCTGCGCACACACCAATCCGACCGCGCATCCCCAAACCGCGAACGTTGCAGTTACGCCACCGGCCACCATCGACGACTATCCCATCACTCGCCGTCAAGATCTGGGCGGCTCCATAGCCGCATGGACGCCGGTGCGCGGGCCGCGCGACGCCAAGGTCACCATCGTCGAGTACTCCGATTTTCAATGTCCGTTTTGCGTGCGCAGCCAAGCCACGCTCAAAGAGGTTCTCTCGCTCTACGGCGATCGAGTGCGCCTCGCGTTCCGCCATGTCCCGCTGCCCTTTCATGCGATGGCCGAGCCCGCAGCGGAAGCGGCCATGGCGGCCAGCGCGCAGGGAAAGTTTTGGGAGATGCACGATGCGCTGTTCGAGCGATCCTCCGGTCTGAGCATCGAGACCATTCACGACGCCGCGCGCGCCATTGGCCTCGACATGGCCAAGTTCGACCGAGCGCTCACCGAGCATCGCTTCACACCCGTCGTCGAGAGCGACCTCAAACATGCCGGTGAGTCAGGCGTCCGCGGAACGCCAGCGTTCTTCATCAATGGTCATCCGCTCATGGGCGCGCAGCCGATCGAAGCGTTTCGCGCCGCGGTAGAAGAGGAGCTTCGTCAGGCCTACGCGCTTTTGAACGCGGGCGCTCCGGCGAATAAGTTGTATGACATTCGTCTGGCCACGCTGAGCGCTGAAGAAAAAAAGGAGCCCGAAGAAGAGAAGCCGCTAGTGGCGCAAAAGGCCGAGCTCGCCAAATGGACACCCATTCACGGACCCAAGTTTGCCAAGGTCACCATAGTCGAGTACTCCGATTTTCAGTGTCCGTTTTGTAGTCGAGTCAACCCGACGCTCAAAGCGCTGGCCAAGGAATACGGCAAAGATCTACGCATCGCCTTTCGCAACAATCCACTGCCCTTCCATGAGCACGCGCGCGAAGCGGCCGAGGCAGCGATGGCCGCCAGCGAGCAGGGGAAGTTTTGGGAGATGCATGATCTGCTCTTCGCCAATCAATCGGCGCTCGAGCGCGAGCATCTCGACGAATACGCCCGAAAGATTGGTCTCGACATGCCACGTTTCCGGCGGTCGATGAAACAGCACGCGCACAAAGACGAGATCGACTCTGATGTCGCTGAAGCGGAGAAGGTCGGCGCAACCGGAACACCCAACTTCTTCGTAAACGGCCGGCCGTTGCGTGGCGCGCAACCAGAAGAGGTCTTTCGCAAAGTCATCGACGAAGAGAAAACGCGCGCCGAGGCGTTGCTCGAGAAAGGCGCAAAGCTCGAAGAGCTCTACCAGGTCCTGCTGAACTCGCAGCCTACTGACTAATCTACAGGCATCCTCGCATCGCCTACGGCTCTGCGATCTGATTAATCTACAGGCTCCTCGCATCGCCTACGGCTCNNCTTTGAGCTGTTAGTAGCGCGCGGGTCATTTCTTGCGCGAAGTTTCCTGCGCGAAGGGATCCACGATTCCTCCCTCTCGAATGCTGGCCGGAGCCGGCGTCGCTTCAGGCGTTTCTTTCTGCGCTTTGCCGGCGGGCGGATGCTTCTTCCCGTGATCGAGATGGTCCGCGACCGCGACCGCATGGCCGGCCGCCGGATCGATCCCCTCCAGCTTTTCGAGCACGATGGCGGGAAGGTGGCGATCAGCCAGCGGCAAAACTTCCAGCGTATGTGAGGCGTAACCCTTCAGGCTGAGCGAAATTCCCACGCCCTGAGAATCGGAGCGCGGGAAGCTGAGCGCCAGCGGTGTTTTTCCGCGCGGCACAGCTTCGCCCTGCACCGTCACGTCGGCACCGACCGGCGAGCTGTCGATCTCGACGCTCACGTTCGCGGGCAGCTCGCGCATCGGCGCGATCGAATGTTCTTGTTGTGCGTGCGCAGTTTGATGAAGCCCCGTCGGCTGCAGCGTCGAGGTCACCAACCAAACGATTCCCGCCAGCGTCGCAAATCCGGTGGCACCAAACGCGTAGCGGCGACGGCGCTCGTTGCGCCGAATGACGTTGAAGTCGGAGCCCGAAGCGTGCGCCTCGTTCGGCAGAATATTTCCGCCGGTGTCGACCATGGCGTCGTCGGGAAACAGATCGCGCATCGTGCCGGCCAGTCGCTCCGCTCCCCACTTGAGCTCGTGGACCACGTCGTCCAGATCGGCGGCCATCTCTTCACAATTTCGATAGCGCTGGTCGAGATCTTTGGCCAACGCTTTCAAACAAATTCGGTCGAGCTCGGGCGACACGTTGGGATTCTGCTTCGACGGTGCATCGATCTTGGCGTCGCGTACCATCGCCAGCGTCTGCAGATCGCTCGCGCCCTTGAATAGCCGACGGCCGGTGAGCACCTCGTGCAGCACGACGCCCGCGGCGAATAGATCAGCGCGGTGATCGATGTCTTTGCCTTCCACCTGCTCGGGCGACATGTAACCGAACTTGCCCTTGAGCGTCCCGGTCTGGGTCTTGTTTTCGTTAGCATCGGCAAGCGCTTTAGCGATGCCGAAGTCGAGCAGCTTGACCGCGCCATCGAACGCCAGCATTACGTTCGACGGGCTGACGTCGCGATGAATGAGCCGCAGGGGCGATCCGTTCTCGTCGCCGAGGCTGTGCGCGTAGGCGAGCGCGCGACACACTTCGCGAATCACGAACGCGGCCATACCCGGAATGGGCAGCCCTCGCTGCATCTGCGCGCGTACCGCCGAGACTAAATCGCGGCCGCGCACGTACTCCATGGCCAGGAAGTACTCGCCGTTCACGTCGCCGAGCTCGAACACCTGCACGATGTTGGTGTGATTGAGACGCGCCGACAGCCGCGCTTCCGCCACGAACATTTGAATGAAGTGCGGATCCTCCACCAGGTGCGGGAGAATTCGCTTCACCACCAAGGTCCGCTGAAATCCCGCGGGCCCGATGATCTTCGCCTTCCAGACTTCGGCCATTCCGCCGCGGCCGA